>NZ_JAFLMX010000128.1:0-1966 GCF_017849675.1 Alteromonas sp. AO-Serp | reverse complement strand
AAAGTTCATTGAGTTTTCTCCCTTGGTTTGGTCGCCTATTAGGATAAACTCTGTTTATGCTGATAGGGAGGAGGCTCAATGATTATCAAGCCAATAAACTCACACACTTCGTTCGCTAGGACGCTAACTCGCGGGGCCGCTTCGGTATTATGCCCTACGTGCTATCGCCCCTTATTTAAAAGTTATGCTCAAGGAAGATTATGAAGATTTATCCAGCAGTACTCGACCCAGAAAAAGTTGGAAGCTATCCCGCAGTTGCCAAGTCCGGAGGTGGGTATGTTTGGGATGAAGTTCTCGAATATAGGGTATGGTGTCATCCTCACGATGGCGCGCCAGACCTCGAAGAAGGAAGCGACTATTACTACGCTTTCGACACTTTTGAAGAAGCATTGGAATGTAGCAACGATATTCCAGGTGCAGAAAGACCGTTGGCTCTAGTTCTTCAACGCGAGTACATAAGCGAACCAATCACTGGCCAATATGAACACATAAAAGAAGAAAGAATAACTGAATGGCCAGTTCAATTTTTAGAGCGCCCTAAAAGAAACGACCTAACCATTCCTAACTTTATGTCTCCAAATGCTCCGGAAAACAAACTGGACATAATTAGAGGTCTTGCATAACTTTGGCGTAAGGCATAACAAACCGCTGTAGACGCAAGCGGGTTGGGACATATACTTGTAGGCTTCCCTCTCTGCGCTCAGTATTATAGCTTACGTCTATTTGCCCCTTAGTGGGGCTTTAAATGCCACAAGGAAGGTACATGTTTAAACTTTTATGGTCTTTTATTTTAATTATTTCTCTATCATTCGTGCCAGCGCAGGGTGGTGAAACAACTGTCGATTTAAACGAAAACACAGTAATTTATCACGGTAAATTATCGCCATCAGCAAATCAGAAACTTCTTTCAATTCTGAAAAGTGGTAAGAGTAAAGTTGAATGGCTGTCTATAACGTCCGAAGGCGGTGAAATCAATCATGGAATGGATCTTGGTGACATTGTTCATGACTATGATTTAAAGCTTGAGGTCAATGAGTATTGTCTCTCATCATGCGCCAACTATGTTTTTTCTGCAGCAAATCATCACAGTATTTCAAATCACGCAGTTATTGGTTTCCATGGTGGTACAACCGGGATGGAGAAAGAAATAACATCGTTTATTGATGCTCTTCCAGAGGAAGAGCGGGAATTAACAAAGCAGAACTTAGAAAAATATATGAAGTCAGCTGTAATTCGTGAGCGAAACTTCTTCGAAAAAATTGGTGTGGACCAGCGAATAACAACACTAGGACAATCTTCCGAATATAAAGAGTTCGCAGAGAAAGAAGACTTTATCGGCTGGTACTATTCACTCGAAGGGCTTGCTACGCTGGGCGTTTCTAACATTGATGTAGTAAACCCTCCTTGGTCATATCAACATTTGAGCGAAAAAACTAAGTTTTTCAAAGTCAGAGTAGGCGGCATTTAACATTGGGTTATGTCAGCCCATATGAATACGAAGCAAAATACGCTTAACATGGCCGTCCACTTTTAATGGGGAAGACCAATGCTTTTCAGAAAGTTCATCAATAAGGAATGTTATGAATCTAAATGCAACATTTTGGGGGCAAGCACTCTTCATCCTCGCGTTAGTTGTAATTTTCTTTACCATCAAATTTGCTAAAGGAAAGGCTGACAATATCGGGTTGGTTGTCATTTACGCCGTCTTGCTCAACTTCTTGATTCCGCCTGTTGGGTGGTTTTATTGTTACCGATGGGCAAGTAAATAATTGCCTAGAACAAATATCATCCTCTTTGTAGCTAGTTTTTTACTAAAGTGAGGTGTGAAAGGTTTTAATTTGTACACATATAACACATATGAGCCTCCGGGCTGTCAATGAAAAAAGATAGTCCTTTGACCACTATTTCAAGATCAATACCGTTGCCTTTTTAGAACTCGTTTACTTCGTTTGTCATGGCTGATGTT
>NZ_JAFLMX010000103.1:0-5334 GCF_017849675.1 Alteromonas sp. AO-Serp | reverse complement strand
GACGAGCACGGCTGGGCACCAGGTAGCGTATTTAATATTGAAGGCGGTTGCTACGCTAAATGTATCGACCTATCTCAAAAGAACGAGCCAGTAATTTGGAATGCTATCAAGTTTGGTACCATCCTAGAAAACGTAGTGCTTGATGAAACACGCACGCCGGACTATACCGACACGTCGTTAACCCAAAACTCACGTGCGGCCTATCCGCTTTCACACATTGAAAAGCGCGTTGCTGAAAACCGAGGCGGCGAGCCTCGCTCGGTTGTATTTTTGACCTGTGACGTAAGTGGCGTATTGCCTCCTGTTTCAGTGTTAAGTGAAGAAGCTGCGGCGTATCACTTCCTAAGCGGTTACACAGCGAAAGTAGGCTCTACTGAAATTGGCTCTACTAGCGATATTGAATCAACCTTCTCAACGTGTTTTGGTGCGCCTTTCTTCCCACGTCCAGCAGGCGTGTATGCAGAGCTTCTGATTAAGCGTGTTAAAGCGTTTGGCGCTAAGGTTTACTTGGTTAATACCGGTTGGACAGGCGGCCCTTACGGCACAGGTAGCCGTTTTGATATCCCTACTACGCGCGCCATCATTGATGCGATTGTATCGGGTAACTTGGCTGATGTTGAAACTCAGCACATTGACGCGTTAAACCTAGATGTGCCAGTGGCAATAGACGGTGTAGACAGCAATTTGCTTGTGCCACAAAACACGTGGGCAGACAAAGAGAAGTACAACGAATACGCCGCTAACTTAGTCAACGACTTTAAACAGAACTTTGAAAAATACGACGTTAGCGACGCTATCGTTAAAGCCGGGCCGGGTAACTAACACTCGGTTTGCCCCTTCCCAACGTTCATCACACTCAACGTGATTGATGTTTTGCCCGCACCGTGTTGCGGGCTTTTTTTGTGTTGTTGTTAACAAATTTAACATTATGAATACGTATGTTTATTTAAGTTGAGCAAGGCACTAGCTATCATTCACCGTACACAAGAAGGCTTTAATTAAGCGCGCTTCGCATCGAAGCATAAAAAAGGTTTTAAGTATGATAGACAGGCAACTGCGTGTATCACTGGCATGTGCGGGTTTTGCACTCTTTTCGGCAAATACGCTAGCGGAAGTTCAAACAGCAACACTTGAAAACGCAACGCTTACCATTGATACGGATACTAATGATTTTAAGATAAAGGCGCTGCGTAACAACAGTTTTCAGGTAACCTACCTTACCGATGGCAAAGGTGCGCCCTACGCAAACCTACCTTCTATGGCACTTCCTGAGGAAGCCACGAGTGCAGTTACAAAAGATATCGCAGGCGATGTTGAGCTAGAAGAAACCGCAACAACGCTTACCTTGAAATTCAATAATATTTCTGCACATGTCGATAAATCAACGCACGTTATCAGTTACTCGGTAAACGGCAAAGTAGTAGCAAAAGAACAAGATGGGCTAAACATTTCTGATAACGGCGTCAGCCTGTCGTTCACGCTCGATGAAAACGAGAAACTCTATGGTGGCGGCCAGCGCGTTTTAGGTATGGATCGTCGTGGTCATAGCATGCCGCTTTATAACAAAGCACATTATGGATACACCACATCGTCAAACCAAATGTATTTTGGGCTGTCGGCCGTGATGTCTTCAAAAAATTACAGCGTATTGTTCGATAACACCGCTTCTGGTGAGCTAGATATTGGCAAAACGAACAGCGACGAGTTGCTATTTAAGGCACAAGGCGGCCGTGCAAGCTACATCATGGTGTTGGGTGAAAACCTAAAAGATACAGTGACGAATACCGTAGCAGTAACGGGAAAACAGCCGCTTCCTCCACGCTGGCTATTAGGTAACTTTGCGTCTCGATTTGGCTATAAATCACAAAATGAAGTGA
The DNA here is from genome assembly GCF_017849675.1 of Alteromonas sp. AO-Serp. Taxonomy (NCBI): domain Bacteria; kingdom Pseudomonadati; phylum Pseudomonadota; class Gammaproteobacteria; order Alteromonadales; family Alteromonadaceae; genus Alteromonas; species Alteromonas sp. AO-Serp. The sequence goes on along the minus strand of NZ_JAFLMX010000103.1, from coordinate 3,457 downwards.
TGGATGTTATCGATGCCTTTAACACGCAAGATATTCCCGTTGATGCCGTAGTGCTTGATTTGTATTGGTTTGGCAAAGACATTAAAGGGCATATGGGGAACTTAAGTTGGGACACCGCCACTTTCCCTGAACCCGAGAAAATGATTAGTGAGCTACGCGCTCAAGACGTGAAAACCGTGCTGATAACAGAGCCTTTTATTCTCACGACGTCAAAACAATGGGAAAGCGCCGTTGCCAATAATGCCCTTGCTCAAAACGATAACGGTGCGCCGTATACCTTCGATTTTTATTTTGGCAATACCGGCCTTGTCGATGTGTTCAGTGAAGCGGGTCAAGATTGGTTTTGGCAATACTATGAAAAGCTTGCTGCACAGGGTGTTGCAGGCTGGTGGGGCGACTTGGGCGAGCCTGAAGTACACCCTGATGATATTCAGCACATGTGGCAGTCGAAAAAAGTAAGCGGCGCAGAAGTGCACAATGCCTACGGTCATCAGTGGGCTAAAACCGTATATAACAACTTAACAGAGCTTCAGCCCGACACGCGTCCGTTCGTACTGATGCGTTCAGGCTTTTTGGGCAGTCAACGGTACGGAATGGTGCCGTGGACAGGCGATGTGAGTCGCAGCTGGGGCGGACTTAAACCTCAGGTAGAGTTGGCACTTCAAATGAGTGTTTTTGGAATGGCGTATACCCATTCCGACTTAGGTGGGTTTGCTGGAGGCGAAACCTTTGACCCCGAGCTTTATACAAGATGGCTTCAGTTCGGTACCTTTTCACCGGTATTTAGGCCTCATGCTCAAGATAATATTGCGCCGGAGCCAATTTTCCACGCCGACCCCGCAAAGTCTATTGCGCGCAAGTTTATCCAACTTCGCTATGACATGCTGCCTTATAACTATTCATTGGCCTTTGAAAATGCGCTTTACGGTACGCCATTAATGCGTCCGTTAGCTATGGCGTACGGTGAAAGCGATTGGTTTGAAAATGCAGACAGTTATCTGTGGGGCGATGGTCTGTTAGTTTCGCCTGTGACGAGCGCTAACCAAACGGTGTGGCCGACTTTGCTTCCTGAAGGCGTATGGTTTGATTTTTTCTCTGATATGAAATACCAAGGTGGTCAAACCGTTAACTACCCGCTAAGCCAAAACAATTTCCCAGTGTGGGTAAAAGCGGGAAGCTTTATGCCGATGACTAAAGGGCTCAGCCGCACAGAGCAGTTTGATGCACGTAAAATAGAAATGCATTACTGGCATGACAATTCAGTGAATTCATCTTCATATACTTATTACGAGGATGACGGCAAAAATCCAGCGCCTGTCAAAAAAGGCTTATATACAAAGCTACTTCTTAATGCGTCAGTAGACGATAGGGCCGCATTAACCCTGACGCTTGATAGCGAAGGCAGCTACATAGGTATGCCTAAGCAGCGAGACATCACTTACGTCGTGCACGGTTTAAGCGAAAAACCACAGAGTGTTTCACTTGATGGCAGGAGCGTGCCTGTAATGTGGGATGAAAAAGGGAAAACGCTTTCACTTGCAATTTCTTGCGATTATCAGCAATCTGTAAAGGTAGTGATTATGTGATAATTAAGGGCTGCTGTTCTTTCTTGCACAGTAAAGATCAGCGCCCTCAAAAGGTTCACTTTGTGGTCAAGGGCATAACTACGCTGTGCCCTCACGCCTAAATCGGATGTCTTTCTACTGATATCAGCCATGGAGCCTAAATGAGCCGACTTCCTGCCACCATCGTTATTTTCGCTGGTTTTTTTCTAATTGGTAAATTGTTTCTCTTGTGGGGAATATTACTGCCAGATATTGCAGCCGATTTGCAAATGTCTGAAGTAGTCAGTGGCGCACTTTTTTCGCTCTTCTCTGTAGGCATGATGTTAGGCGCTGTGATTGGTGGCAAGTATGCCAGTCGCTTTGAGTATATGCCGCTATTAGCCACGCTATTTAGTATGAATACGGCGCTGTTGCTGCTTGTGTCAGTACTTACCGCTTGGCAGTGGTTTTTGGTGTTAGCGGTATTAATAGGTGTGGTGAGCTCAACAATATTTACTATTGGCCACACGCTTATTGCACGAATGTACGCAGAAAAGCGCTTTACTATGATGGGCTTAATGGACTTTATGTTCAGTTTAGGTACGTTTGCAGCGTCGTTCTTTGTAACGCTGTTATACCTTGTTGAGCACAATTGGCGTTTACCCATTCAGGTGTTGGCAGGCGTTATGATTGTGCTTTCGTGCTATGCATTCATTGCGGCGCGTTCTCAGGCGAAAGTGCTCAAAGGTCAACCTAAAGCGCCTAAAAAGACGCTGGCATTTGGGGTCATCATCAAGCAACCTGTTTTTATATTTCTAACGCTGCTCACTTTTGGCTATGGCGCGGTAGAGTTTGGTAACGCGAACTGGTTTGTGAGCTATGCGCAAAACGGCTTAGGCTTTACTGGCGAACAGTCGAGAAACCTACTGGCAATTTTTACCGCTGGCATGGTGATCAGTCGTTTGACCTTTCCATTTTTACTGCGATTTGTATCGGTGCATCGCATGATTGTCATCATGGCGACAGCCTCACTAGCGGGTGTATTCGCACTAAAGCTAATGCCTTCTTTTTATGGAATTGGCGCTGGTAATCTAATGCTTGGTTTAGGGTTAGGTGGCCTGTTCCCATTAGCTTTGTCAGCGGCAATGAATATCGACAGCGACAACGGCCCTGTGCTTTCCGGCATTTCTATTATCGGTAACTCAACTGGCGTACAGGTCGCTTCCTTTTCGACTGGGCTGTGGGCGAATTTTGTGCCCCTTACCACTGCATTTTGGGTGATACCATTAGGTGGATGCGTACTGTGGCTTGCTTCTTATGGTTACAGCAGAAAAATTAAATACCACAGAAGCTAGAGAACAAGCGGCTGAGAAACCTATAAACAGCGCAATGGAAATTCTTAGCTACAGGAACAATGTACCGCTGCGAATAACCTAAAATCCGCTGCGCTATTTCTTTTCAGGTAGTTCAGAAAGGTATGGCAAATAAAACTCGGCCACTAGCCCTTGCTGCGGATGGTTTCTTAGTGTTACCTCACCGTCATGGGCTTCTACAATTCTTCGAATAATGGCAAGTCCTAAGCCAGAGCCTGACGAGTTACGGGCCTTATCGCCTTGCGCAAACGGCATGAAAACGCTATTGAGTTCATCTTCAGGTATGCCAGGCCCAAAATCACGCACTTTGCAATACACACGCTTCTCATGACGATTGTAAAAGCTACTAATGGCAATTTCTTCAGAGCCATATTTAAAAGCGTTTTCGATAAGGTTGTCGACGACGCGTTTCATTGCAATTCGTCGCAATGACAAGGGAGGAATAGTGTTGAGCTTGAGTTCGATGTGGTGTCTATCGTCAAGGTGTCGTGCTTGTACAAGCTCAGCGATAATCGCGTTCAAATCGGTTTCTTGAGTGAC
>NZ_JAFLMX010000160.1:0-1442 GCF_017849675.1 Alteromonas sp. AO-Serp | reverse complement strand
CACTAGAAGACGCTGGCGTTAAAACTGTACGTTCACTTGCTGAAATCGGCAAGGCGCTTCGCGAGACTACAGGTTGGTAAGCTAACGCTTAACAATTTTGTGATAAAAGCCCGCTTTAAGCGGGCTTTTTTGTGCGCGCTTGTCCCGTCCTAAAATACGTTGACATAAAGAGGACTTCTTTATGACAACTTCAAGTAATCAAAGACCTAAGCGCACACAGCGTGATTACACATTAGCTTTTAAATTGGGTGTAGTTGAGCGTGTAGAAAAAGGCGAATTCTCTTATAAACAGGCACAAGCTCACTTCGGAATACAAGGAAGGTCGACGGTACTGGTTTGGCTCAGAAAGCATGGTAGACTCGACTGGTCGAAACCATTTCAGCATCCACTTATGCCAAGTTCAAAAGAAACACCAGCCGAAAAAATAAAACGCCTCGAGAGAGAATTAGCTGACGAAAAGCTCCGCAATAAAATCCTTAATGGAATGGTAGATATTATGGATAACGAGTATGGAGCAGGTCTCAGAAAAAAGTACTTATCCGGTACGTCTGGCAAGCCAAAAAAAGAAAAGAAATAAATTTGGCGGCAGCATGCCGGGTTGTGGGAATATCCAGACAGTCGGTTTACCAGGCTGTTTCTCGCATGGAATGTAGAAGAGCAGAGCTATCGATAATTAAAGATTGGGTACTTTATTGGCGCAAGTATATGCCGCAAATAGGGACGCGTAAGCTCTATAAACTTTTAAAACCAAAGTTGGTTGAGCATGGGATTAAACTAGGTCGAGATGGCTTTTTTACTTATTTAAGGAGCGAGGGACTACTCGTTAAGCCAAAGAAAAGCTTTACCAAAACTACATTCAGTAAACATTGGATGAAAAAGCATCCAAATTTACTTAAGGAAGAAGGTCTGCATAATGCAAAGCATGTGCTTGTTAGCGATATCACCTATCTCGAATCCGACCAAGGTGTACACTATCTATCGTTAGTAACAGACTCTAGCACGCGTAAAATTGTAGGGCACCACTTGAGCTTGGATATGAGGGCTGAAAATGTAGTCAAAGCACTGAAGATGGCCGTCAAAGATAAACGATATGCAGGTAACAGTGTTCACCACTCAGACAGAGGGCTACAATACTGTTCAGCTATCTACCAGAATGAGTTGAATGCGAATGGGATCCAGCCGTCAATGACAGATGGTTACGACTGTTATCAAAATGCATTAGCAGAACGAATAAACGGTATACTTAAGCAAGAGTTCTTACTCTACCGATGTAAAACAATCGAAGAGTTGAAAATACTCGTTACCGAATCAATCAAAATTTACAATGAAATGAGACCGCACTTAGCATTAGATATGGAAACGCCTAACGCAGTGCATAATAGAAAAGGCCAGCTTCGAGAGCTGGCCTAATAACTGTCAACCTATATTAGGACGACACACAC
>NZ_JAFLMX010000008.1:0-1774 GCF_017849675.1 Alteromonas sp. AO-Serp | reverse complement strand
CCCAGCCATTTTCGATAACGCCAGCAATCAGGCCGTTTGCACCGCCAAGTAAGCTTGCAAGAGCAGTGAAGTCGCCTTCTATCGTGTCCGTTGTTTCTACCACTTCACCGTTGGCAGTGATGTTGGTTTGCGTGGTCTCTCTATCTTCGGCCTGTCGTAGTGCCACAGCTAATGAACCGACGCCTATAACACCATTATTGAACTGTGTACCACCGCCCTCTTCTGACACCCATTGCACACCTAATGTGTTGCCGTCGCCTTCAAAAACTTCAACGATAATGGCTTCAACTTGTACCTGTGCACGGCGAATATCCAGTTGACGCACCACTTCTTCTAGCGAGCGCATCATGTCTGGCTCTGCAGTTATAACGATGGCGTTAGAATCTTCGTGTGCGTCGATGCTAATTTCGCGGTTTGAGCTTGCTCTGCGCGATGTGGCGCCGCTGCCTTGCTCTTCTGCTTGGATACTGGCCGATACGCCTTGCAGAACTTTGACTAAATCTTCTGCCTTAGCGTAATTAAGAAACAGTACGCGAGTGTTGCCATTGGACTCCAGCTCTTGGTCCATGCGTTGAATAAGATTGATAAGACGCTGACGCGCTTTAATGTCGCCGCTTACGATCACAGAGTTCGTTCTGTCGTCTGCTACAACGCGAGGTTCAGATTTAGCGCCTGTATTGGCTTTACCTTGTGATTTGTTGATACTTTCAATAATACGTACCATCTCAGAAGCTGAAGCATAACGAAGCTTAACAATCTCTACTTCTTCGTCACCAGCGCGGTCTACGCGCTCAATGATTTCAACAAGACGATTAACCACCGCAGCACGGCCCGTTAGCATCATCACGTTTGATGGATCGTGGCTAACCACGTTACCGCCGCCCGCTTGGTCATTAAGCTGGCGCAATATAGGCGCAAGTTCGCGCACCGGTACGTTATAAACAGGCACAACGCGGGTAATAAACTCATCGCCGTCTTGCTGCGCGCCTTCAACAACCGGGATATTCGATGTCTTTGCGTCTTTTGAGCGAACGACTTTTAAAATTCCGCTAGGCATTTCTACAACGGCAAAATCATACACTTGTAATACGTTCAGGAAAAACTGGTAGTACTGATCCTCGTTGAGCATGTCGTAGCTGCGTACGCTTATTTTGCCGCGTACGTTAGGGTCGACAATAATAGTTCGCTCAAGATTTTTACCAACAATATTTATGAATTCATTGATGTCAGTATCTTTGAAATTAGGCATGTACTCAGCGGCCGTGACCGAGAAACACAGAAGCGCTGTGCACATGGCTGTGCCTAAGCGAGATAATAGTTTTTGGCTAGTGCGCCTTTTCATTCTAACTTCCTTCATTTCCTAACTTGTCGATGACCGAATTGCTTTATTTGTTATTTTGTATACCTAGCGACAATATAGTGCTACTACCGTTAGTGGTATTAAGACTCGGGTAAATCTAGGTATAGCGTAGTTAAACTGCCATCTCGAATAATCGTTAATTCTATAGTTTGTGCATTGCGTAGCTCAGACAGTGCCTCTTGCGATTGCTGCAAGTCGGTAAGGTCTAGCCCGTTAATCTGTGTAATGACATCGCCTGCCTGAAGCCCTGCCGATTTAAATAATTCGGGCTCTTTGCCGGGGCTTACCTGGTAGCCGATAAGCTGGCCTTCTTCAGTTTTTGGCGATATTGAAATAAAGTCTGTGAAGTTAGCGGGGCGTTCTCGCAGAGCAGCGGTTGCTTCTAGCGCTTCTTCGCTAAGCTCAACTGTATCT
>NZ_JAFLMX010000246.1:0-1393 GCF_017849675.1 Alteromonas sp. AO-Serp | reverse complement strand
AAATTTTGTATTATAAAGATATCAAAATGATATCAAAGGTGAGTGATATGAAAGAAAGGAAAGGGTTTTCGGTAAACGGTTATTTGATGATCTGTGTTTTGCTAGTCGCACAGGTTGCTACGTTTTTCTATGCAGTGTCGGGTAACCCCGAAGCTGGTGTAATTCTAAGCGTTTTAGTGGGAAGTTTGTGGTTGGGCTATTTCATGGTGCAACCCAACCAAGCTAAGGTCATGACGTTTTTCGGCAGCTATGTAGGTACTGTCTCTGATGTTGGATTACGCTGGACAATTCCTTTGTTCCGTAGAGCTAATATTTCTCTGCGCATAAGAAACTTTGAAAGTGCCAGAATTAAAGTTAACGACAATCAAGGAAACCCCATTGAAATCGCCTCTATTGTCGTGTGGAAAGTGAGCGATACTGCTGAAGCAATGTTTGACGTAGACGATTACGAAAGTTTTGTGCGAATTCAAAGTGAGTCCGCGATCCGCAATATGGCAAGTAGCTTTCCTTACGATCCACGTGACGACGAGCAAGCGGAAGTCGCACTTCGTAGCCACCCAATAGAGATATCAGCGCGTTTACAAGAAGAGATCCAAGCTCGCCTTTCGAAAGCTGGGATCACAATTTTGGAGTCTCGTATCAGCCACCTTGCCTACGCGCAAGAAATCGCAAGTGCCATGCTTCAGCGTCAACAAGCATCAGCTATTGTGGCTGCCCGGAAGCAAATTGTAGATGGTGCTGTGGGAACCGTAGAAATGGCACTTCAGCGATTAAATGAAAAGGGTGTAGTAGAGCTTGATGAAGAGCGTAAGGCGACGATGATCAGTAATTTATTAGTTGTGCTGTGTGGTGATAAGTCGACGCAACCGGTTATTAATACAGGTACAATCTACTAGCTCGTTTTTTTAATTTAAGTTTGCAATTGTAGTGCCGCAGCAATGCACTGCGGCACATAAGGTTTGTAATTTTGGCAAAGAAAAAAGCGTATCCACTTAGGATAAATGAAAATGTACTTACCGCCATGGAGCGATGGGCTGCCGATGACTTGCGCAGTGTAAATGCGCAAATAGAGTATGTATTAAGACAAGCGCTAGTGAAGCAGGGAAGAGTGAAGCTGGTAGAAAAAGTGGTAGTAGAGGTTGAAGAAATAGACTCCACTCAAAAAGATAACTGAACGCGAAATAGCAGGGTATCAGCTATCTTTTCGATATGATCGTCACTAGCTAAGGCTTAGATATTCCGCTTGATTCTGCGTCTAACAAGTACAATGCCACCTAATAGACACAGTGGGAGTAAAGACCATGCTCCGCCATGCTCTTCTACTATGACTACCGTATCTTCAACCACATATTCATTATTTTCACTTTCAAGGGGAAGATAGGCGAGTGCACTG
>NZ_JAFLMX010000062.1:0-14403 GCF_017849675.1 Alteromonas sp. AO-Serp | reverse complement strand
TCACCTACCGTCATTGAGTAAGTGACCTTGTCACCACCTAATGACTTAAGCCACTGAGCAGCACGGGTTGCCAAGGTTTCAGGACTTAGATCTTCCGGCGTTTCGTTTACCAACTGACGGGTAAACAGTAACGCCGCATATTCTTGCTCTAACGCTTCTTTATCAGCCGTGTCGGCCCATTTAATTGATGCAGGCTTTCGCGCGCGCGTGAAGCTAAGTGCAAACGCCCACTGCTGCTCTTTGTGCCAATCACCGCTTAGCGTAACTGTTGGCAGGCTTAAGCCATCTAGCTTTCTTGCCGCTTGCTGAATTAAACGCTCATTAAGCTTGTCGTCAGGCAGGTGAATAACTGCACCTGATTCAGTGAAAGAAAGCTTAGCACTCTCGCCCCACACTGTTTCAGCACTGTTTCTAGAAAGGCTAACGGTAAATTCTGCCATCGCGTTTTATTCCTTATTACATCGTTATATTATTGCAAAGCGCTTTTTGCGCTTGCACAAATGTTTGTTACTCTTTGGCGCCTTGTTTACTGCGCTTGTTGTTCGCTAAGCGCATACGCTATATGTGCTCGTTCAAAAGCACACATATCAATTAGCGAAACACACTAACGTGTTTTCACCTACATTCTAAAAAAGGCGACACATGAAGTTTTCACCTTCCTTATTACGCGGCACCCTTATAAAAAGGTACAAGCGATTTCTTGCCGATGTTGAGTTAGACGACGGCACTATTGTAACTGCACATTGCCCAAATACTGGCGCTATGACTGGCTGTGCTGTTCCTGGATACACTGTCTTTTTAAGTGAGTCCACCAACCCAAATCGAAAACTCAAGTATACATGGGAGCTAGCCCAAACATTTGATGGTCACTTCATCGGCATTAATACGCACAATGCTAATAAACTGGTGGCGGAAGCGCTAGATAACAAGGTGCTAAGCGAATTTTCAGACATCACAGATTGGAAAGCAGAAGTAACACCGCCAACCGCCAATAGCCGGTTCGACTTTGCATTAACCCGAAAAAATGCCGAACATCAGAGTGTTACTGAGTATATGGAAGTTAAATCCGTCACCTTAGCAGATGAAAACAAAGGGTTCTTCCCCGACGCAGTCACTCAACGCGGCGCGAAGCACTGTCTAGAACTTGCTCGTTTATCTGACAGTGGTATAAAAACCAGTCTATTATTCTGTGTACAACACACTGCTATAGAAAGCGTTCAAGTGGCTGAGCATATTGATCCAACTTATGCAGAAAGCGTAAAGATTGCCGCTGACGCTGGTGTAACAGTTTTAGCAGCAAGCTGTATAATAGACGAACAAAAAATCCTATTAAATCAAACACTCCCTTTGATTTTATAAAAAATAGGTTGATTTTTTTCATTTCGGCTTCATATTTGCGCCTTGTTTTAGTGGGACAACGCACTAATGCGTTTGCTGGTAGCCAACTGGTTAAATGAAAACACCTGGCTAATTTATGAAAGCAATACACCAGCATAATAATTACATAGACACGATTGATTGCCTGAAGTTGTCGAGTCTGATATAGATATCGGTCCAATCAGGACAAGATGGATGTCGTAGTGTAGGAGATGTGGCAGATGCCAACAGGAAAAGAAACAAAATCCCTAGGACTATTAGCGCTGGCAGGTTTACAGCCGTACGAGCCAAAAGCTGACGAAGAGTACATGGGCGAGCCCCAAATGGAGCACTTCCGTCTATTGCTTAAAGCATGGCGCAATCAACTTCGTGAAGAAGTTGACCGTACAGTAACGCACATGAAGGATGAAGCAGCAAACTTCCCTGATCCTGTAGACCGTGCAGCTCAAGAAGAAGAGTTCAGCCTTGAGTTACGTACACGTGACCGTGAGCGTAAGCTAATAAAGAAAATTGAAAAAACGCTTAAGCGAATTGAAGAAGACGATTTCGGCTTCTGTGACCAGTGTGGTATCGAAATTGGTATTCGTCGCTTAGAAGCTCGTCCTACAGCAGATTTATGTATCGACTGTAAGACCATGGCTGAAATTAAAGAAAAACAACTTCAAGGTTAAGTTACTAGCCTCGATTACGTTGATATAGAAAGCCTCATCCCGAAAAGATGGGGCTTTTTGTTAAGCCTTTATTATGCATAACCACTATGTAGGGCGCTTTGCTCCCTCTCCATCCGGCCAACTTCACTTCGGTTCGTTAGTTACCGCTGTTGCCAGCTACCTAGATGCCAAAAGCCATAACGGAAAATGGCTGCTACGTATGGAAGATATAGACGAGCCGCGCTGTATTAAAGGTGTAGATAAAGACATACTCACTACCCTAGAAGCCCACGGCCTGTATTGGGACGGCGGCGTCATCTATCAAAGCCAACAACATGCCCGTTATCAAGCGGTTCTCGATGACTTACTTACACAACAAAAAGCCTATTTTTGTACCTGCACACGTAAGCAAATTAAAGCTATGGGCGGTGTTTATAACGGCTACTGTCGGACTGAGCCAGTACACTCCAACACACAGGACTGTGCAGTTCGTTTAAAAGTAGATACTCAACTTGAAGCCTTTGATGACGTGCTTATGGGCAAAGTTATGCCCTCTAATTCAAGCTCTGATTTAATAGCCGAAGACGTAGTGCTGAAACGTCGAGACGGCTTATTTTCGTATAACCTTGTCGTGATTTTAGATGACGTATTTCAGCAAGTTAACCATGTCATTAGAGGGTGTGATTTAATTGATGTCACGCCTTTACAGCGCGCCGTATATCACACGCTGGGCTATTCTACTCCTGAATACGGTCACGTGCCGGTCGCTGCCGTGGCACCAGGCAGAAAACTAAGTAAACAAAACCGTGCAGCGCCAGTTAAAAACGAATCAGCATTAGATAATCTCGTGCGTGTGATGCACTTTTTAGGCTTTTCCTTTCCAAATGCGTCAGAATTTGGTGATATTGATTCGGCGCTTAAGACGGCTATTTCAATGTGGAATAGGAAAAAAGTAGTGAAAACACCCGAAATTATTGTTCCACAGCATGAATCCACTTATTATAGCGAACCTTTATAGTCTGCGGAGATACCATCATCATTCATCGTGTTTTTAAATCTGTTAAGCGCGCTTTTTCAAAAGAGAGTTCGTCTCCTAACGCTTTAAAGCCAAGGACTATGACCCGTGGAGAACACGGTATATCTCGCGAAGACGTAAGCGCAAATGCATTGAAAGTAATGTATCGCCTTAATGGAGCTGGCTTCGAATCCTATTTGGTAGGAGGCTGTGTACGCGACATTTTGATGGGTCACGAACCAAAAGATTTCGACGTGGTGACGAACGCCACACCTGAACAAATTAAAGGCTTGTTCAGAAACTGCCGCCTTATCGGCAGGCGCTTTCGTTTGGCCCATATTGTGTTTGGCCGTGAAATCATTGAAGTAGCCACGTTCCGCGGGCATCACCAAGAGTCAGACGAAGACGAAAACCTTCCCAAGGGCAAGGCTGTCGCAAAGCGCGACGCTCACGGTCAATTAGTACGCGATAACGTATTTGGCACCATTGAAGAAGATGCTGAACGCCGTGACTTTACCTTTAACGCCATGTATTACAGCGTGGCAGACTTTACGGTAAAAGACTTCGCGAATGGCCTAGCCGCTATAGAAAAGCGAGAAGTTGAGCTTATTGGCGACCCGGAAACACGCTACCGTGAAGATCCGGTACGCATGCTACGTGCGGTGCGCTTTGCCGTTAAGCTTGGCATGCGCATTGAAGCAAAAACCGCTGCACCGATAAAATCTCTGGCCAACCTTTTACAGAACATTCCACCAGCGCGCTTGTTTGAAGAAACCCTTAAACTGTTTTTATCGGGTAAGGGAGAAGAAACCTTCTTAATGCTGCACGAATACGGCTTAATCGAGCCTTTGTTCCCTCAGCTAACGCCGTTTTTGAAAGATGAAAACAGCCGTGAAATGCAGTTTGTACGTCGCGTACTTGCCAATACCGACGAGCGTATTAATAGCGACCAGCGAGTTACGCCAGCGTTCCTTTACGCCGCACTACTCTGGTATCCGGTTGAAGAAGAGTCACAACGCTTACAAAGTGAGTCTGGCTTAAATGCTCACGATGCATTTAATATTGCGTCAGGCGAGGTTATCGCACGTCAAACACAACGTATTATGATCCCTAAACGCTTCTCTACCGTGGTTCGGGACATCTGGATTTTACAGCAACGCCTACCTAAGCGCTTTGGCCGTCGCGCTTTCCAATTGCTCACGCACCCTAAATTTAGAGCTGGCTATGACTTTTTACTTGCCCGCGGCCAAATTGAAGGAGGCGATCTATTAGAGCTAGCTCAGTGGTGGACGCACTTCCAGCACGCTGACAACGGTAAGCAGAAAGGCATGCTTAACGCCCTTCGCAAAAGCGAAGGCGGCGCAAAAGGTGCCCCGCGTAAGCGCAAGCGTAAACCAGCGAAGCGAGGTCCTGATGCATAAAGAGCACGTTTACATTGGTGTAGGTAGCAACCTCGGCGATAGCCGGGGAAAAGCCCAGCGCGCGTTTGATGCGATAGGTCAAATCGAAGACACCCGCGTACTTAAAACCTCTTCACTTTATTCTAGTAAACCGATGGGGCCGCAAGACCAACCTGACTATATTAACGCGGTGTGCTTAATTGAGACCTCGTTAAAGCCCCACGGCTTATTGAAGCAGCTGCAACGCATTGAGCTGGAAGAAGGCCGTGAGCGCAAAGGTGAGCGCTGGGGTCCACGCACGTTGGATTTGGATATTTTGTTGTACGGCAGCGAAACTATCGACACCGCAGACTTAATTATTCCCCATTACGGCATGGCAGAGCGCGAGTTCGTTATGGTGCCGCTGTTTGAAATTGCGCCCAATATGGTTATGCACGATGGCAAACCCATCTCGGCATGGGTCGCTAACTGCTCACTGGATGGACTTCGTCGCCTGCGCTCTTCCAATTAGCGGCAAAATCCGTATAGTTCGCCACACGATACCAACAATATCAATCTGAGACATGTCATGAAGAAAGTAACTGTATCGGGCTTGCTTAAGAAAAAGCAGGCCGGGGAAAAGATCACCTCTTTAACCGCTTACGACGCCAGCTTCGCCAAAATGTTCGACGAACAAGGCGTTGACGCCCTTCTTATCGGCGACTCTTTAGGCATGGTCCTTCAAGGTGAAGACGACACCCTACCGGTAACCATCGATGACATTGCCTACCACACGAAAAGTGTGCGTCGCGGCACTGAACGCGCCTTCGTATTAGCCGATATGCCGTTTATGTCTTACGCCACTCCTGAGCAAACCTACGCCAATGCAGCAAAGCTTATGGCTGCAGGTGCAAGTATGGTTAAGATGGAAGGTGGAAGCTGGTTGTGCGACACCATCAAAGGCTTAAACCTGCGCGGCGTCCCTGTGTGTGGCCATTTAGGCTTAACGCCTCAGTCAGTGCACGTATTCGGTGGTTTTAAAGTACAAGGCCGCGAAGCGAGCCAGGCTGAAAAACTGCTTAGCGAAGCGAAAGCGTTGGAAGAAGCCGGTATTCAGTTATTAGTGCTTGAGTGCGTGCCTTCATCGCTAGGCAAAGCGGTTAGCGAAGCCCTAACCATACCGGTAATCGGTATAGGCGCAGGCAAAGATACCGACGGTCAAATTCTGGTGATGCACGACATGTTTGGCATCAGCGCAAACTATATGCCGAAGTTCTCAAAGAACTACCTTGTAGAAACCGGCGATATGCGCAAAGCCGTATCAAAATATATTGAAGATGTGCAAAGCGGTGCGTTCCCATCGGCTGAACACAGCTTCGAGTAACGAGGTAAATTATGAAGGTGGTTGATAGTATTTCAGCATTACGCAGCACGGTGAACGCATGGCGACGTAATGGTGAAACCGTAGGTTTTGTACCCACTATGGGCAACCTGCACGATGGTCATCTCAAACTAGTTAAAAAAGCGAAAGCGCACAACGACAAAGTGGTGGTTAGCATTTTTGTTAACCCCATGCAATTTGGTGCGAACGAAGATTTAGACGCGTATCCACGCACTATCGAAGAAGATAAAGCTAAGCTTATTTCTGTGGGTGCAGACGCGGTGTTTTTACCTAGCGTAGCGGAAATGTATCCGGCAGGTCTGGATGCGCAGACGTTCGTTGAAGTGCCCGGTATTTCAGACTCGCACTGTGGCGCCAGTCGCCCTGGCCATTTTCGCGGCGTCGCTACCGTGGTGACCAAGCTTTTCAACATGGTACAGCCCGACGATGCGTTTTTTGGTGAAAAAGACTTCCAGCAGCTACAAGTTATTCGCGCGTTAGCTCGCGATTTATCAATGGCAGTGAAGGTTCACGGGGTGCCTACAGAGCGCGAAACATCAGGCCTAGCAATGAGCTCTAGAAATGGCTACCTGACAGACACTGAAAAAGCGACGGCGAGTGCTATTTTTGCAGAAATGCAGCGCTTAAAAGCGGGCATAGAAAGTGGTAACACTGACTTTGTTCAGCTTGAAAATGCCATGGTCAGTAACCTTGAAGCAAAAGGCTTTAAGAAAGACTACTGTCAGGTAGTTAACGCCGCCACCTTTGAACCAGCTAACGATAGCGACAAAGAATTAGTTCTGCTTGTTGCTATGTTTATGGGCAAGACACGCTTAATTGATAATATGCAAATTACGCGAGATTAAGCGTAATACCAATCCTCGCGGATAGTCTCGAACTACAAAAGAAAACGCCCGATGCATGACTCCTAAACAGAGCCTGTATCGGGCGTTTTTTTATTTGTTGCTGCTGAAGTCTTTAAGACGCAACGGTTTCCGTTTCGCGAACGAAATCCATTAGCTCTTTCCAAGCCTGAGTCTCTTTCGCAATTAAGTGTTGCTCAGCCAAAATTGCGGCCAAGTCGTTATGGCTAGTAAGCGGATTCGCTAACACTACGCGAAACACGGTAATACACTGGGAAGGGTAATCCGGCGCTTCCAGGCGAGTACGAGACACAAAAGACTTACCTGCTTCACGCTGCTGCTTTTGTACCGCAACAACAAGGGCGTCAACCTTCTCATTAATAGCGTTGCGGGTTTTAGCATTCACATGCTTCAGCTTTTCCTGCACTTCAGCGGGACAAACGCGATAGGTCAACAGTGATAGAATAGGTGTGGTCGTCAATTCAAAGTCTTGGGCTTTATCAATCATCTGCGCAAAGTCTTTGGCCTTATCAATGCTGCGATCAATAAGTAGCTCGTACCCTTTGCGACCGAATATATGCAGCGCCGAGTACACCATCATGGCCATACCGTTTCGGGAGCCTTCAAGCGTGGTAGCACCTAAGTCTTTAGAGCCTGCACGCAAAATATATTGCGCGTGATGTCTTACCGCATTGGCATTTTGTGGGTCTTTGAAAAGCGCCATTCCTGCGCCCATTGGCACGTACATTTGCTTATGTGCATCAATAGTCACTGAGTCTGCGCGTTCAATACCTTTTAGTCTGTCGCGATAGCGCGCCGAGAACAGCGTAGCGCCGCCCCAGGCTGCGTCTACATGGAACCAGCAGCCTAACTCTTTGGCTACGTCAGCAAGCTCGTCTAGCGGGTCTACGTGCCCTGTTTCGGTGGTGCCGCCTACCCCAACGATAGCGAGAAGCTTATTGCCTTCCTCTTGATAACGTTTACCAATGCGAAGGGCTTTTGCTGGGTCTAGGGTTTGCTTTGGCGCGGGCACAGTTAATAATTGTTCGCGACCTAACCCCAATACATCCACAGCCTTTGACAGCGAGTAGTGCCCACGTTTACTGCACATCACGCCTAAATTGTTAATGTCGTAGTGACGATAGGCAGCGGCAAGACCTGCTTTTGCCACGCCAGAAAACCCTTTTTGTGGGCCTAGTAATTTGTTGCGAGCCACCCATAAGGCAGTGATGTTGGCAATGGTTCCGCCAGAGCAAAATGCCCCCAAAGAATGGGCCGCACTGTGTAGATGGTTGTCGTAAAAGCTTTGAGGCTGATCGTACACAAGGTTGTGCATCATACCCAATACTTGACGTTCTAGCGGCGTGAAAGCTTTAGACGTTTCTATTTTAACCAAGTTCTGGTTAAGCCCGACCATTAACTTAGAAAGCGGCAGGTGAAAATAGGGCAACGCTGAGGTCATGTGACCAATAAAGGTAGGCGAGTAAGTATTAACTGAATGCGCAACAAGCTTATCTAACAAGCTTTCAGCATGAGTAGACACAAACTCGGGTGACTCAGGCACCTTGGAGTCTGAAAAGTCTTTTTCAATTTCTTCTAACGACGTCTTTTTCGTCACTACGTGCTGCGACAAAAAATCTAAGATATTGTCAGATAAATGCTGCTCTATTTGAGCCAGCTTTGAGTCTTTGTGTTCAGGCTTGGTAAAGACCCTAAACAGGTGCTCTAAACTAACTTGCGCTTCACCCACTCAACACACCTCATACTTAAAACAATCACACATTTCGCTTACATTTATTGGGCGAAATCAACAGGCGGTTTTGTAGGACACCGGCCTGACACTTACTTTTCCTTTTAGCCAAATAGCATTCGACACAATTACTTTGCGACTGGTGCAGCTATTTATCCAACATATCCCTTAACGGTACATCGGCTGGGCTAATGCGCGTTGACGCGGTCCATTCGTTGCCAAACCTGAAAACTTATCACAATACTTTCAGGGTGTCGCACTTTACATCAGATTGCAATGCTCGCCAAGGGTTAGCGCACGGCATTTAAGCGACTATTAACGTTTTATTACATGCAAAAAACTTATGAAGCGGTTAACTCTGCACACGTATTTAAACGAATTCCCCCGAATTTTGTACCGCAAATTTTATCAGTCTCTACTATATTTAATTTATGAATAGTACCAACACGGGTCTCTCGTATTGGTTTTCCATCTTCTAATTGCGAGCCTAAGTAGCCATTGAACTCACATTCAAGCATTCATCGCTGCGATAAAGTACTGCTTCAAAGCAAGGGGGTCTGTTTATGCCCATTCGTGAAATTTCCGAGGATTTCTCTATCGATGATATCGTGCCTTATTTTCAACCCATCGTTGACTTACAAAGCCAAGGAGTATGGCGCTACGAGTGCCTGGCACGCTTGATAACCCGAGGTGATAAGACTTTTTTACCTAGCGAATTTCTCTACCTTATAGAGCGCGAACAACACGTAAATACGCTTGCAGCGAGCATGTTTGTGCAATGTGCCAGCTATTTTCACGACGTTAATATCCCTTGGAACATCAATATAACTGCCAATGACCTTCACAATGTAGAGCTTACTAATACCCTCATCACCCATTTAGCAAGCTATCCCACGCCGGAGCGTGTAAGTATAGAAGTGAGTGCTTCTACTGCCCTATCCAATCCGAAAAGCCTTACCGCATTTATCGAAAAAAGCATGCATGTGGGGCTGGGCGTTTTCATCGACAACGTTGGATCATGCCCAGGTAACATACGAGCGCTTATGAACTTGCCGGTTCGGGGGATTAAGCTCGCTGGCGGGCTAATTAAACACTATGACGAACAAGAGGCAGTGAGGGAATATGTAGACTATCTGCTGTCGCTATGTGAACGCCATGGAGTAAGCACTATTGCCGAGCACGTAGAAGATGAGGCGCATCTAGAACGCGTAAAACGCCTGCCCATTCGTTATGCACAGGGATATGTGTTTAGTCCGCCCATGGCGAATGTGCGAAGTGCCAATGCGCGCCATTAACAAGCGAATTATACGAATTTGAATAACAAACGGGGCGAGATTTTCATCTCACCCCATTTTTATCAGCTTTCAATATTTCTTGCTGCTATAGCAGACTCAGCCTTCTTCGCTACGGCAGTTAAGCTGCCAGCACGATTGACCGCTCCCTCGGTACTTTCGCTCAAACGGCGTCATGTGATCATCGCCAGTGACTTCAGATAAATCAGATACCATGCCGTAATGTTTAGCCGCTTGCGCAAATTCCATTAGATAAATAAGCCAGTTGCTACGCACTTCAATATTTGGAGTGATCGCCATCAGGTCCACCATGGCCGCACTACCGTGCCAGCGCTTTTGAACCTGCGTCTTTTTAGGATAGGGGTTGGGATACAGCAGAAAGTGCTGAGTCACGTTCCAATTAGACTGCTTTACTAAGCGCCAAAAGTCGTTCACATCGGCACGAATAACCCGATAGTTATCTTGCTGTGCACTGTAATGTTCATGTTTGTCCACTCGCAGCGCCGACTTATCGATACCGATAACACGCGCATCGGGGTTTGCTCTTGCAATATTCGCCGTACTTTCGCCAACGCCGCAGCATGAATCTAAAATGATCTCGCCGCTAAAGCCATCAAGCCACGCACTGACTTCGTCAAAAGCGGCTTGTGTATGGTCGCTAATCGGTCGCTTATTTTCACTCGCTTGGTACTTTTTCACTAAGTCGTCTAACTTATCGTGAATACCTACCTGCGATGTTATGATTTCTCTAGAATTACCGCTGGCCATTAGCTACGAATACCTTTACCCGTTTTAAGTAGGTAGTACGCCACACCAAATAGCAGTGCATTAAAGCCCACTAGCAAGGCAAGCGACAAGGTTACATTTACGTCAGAGACCCCTAAGAACCCATAACGAAACCCGTTGACCATATACACAACAGGGTTCGCCTTACTCACCCACTGCCAGAATTCAGGCAATAGGGTAAGTGAATAAAACACACCACCTAAGTAAGTTAACGGTGTTAATACAAACGTTGGAACCACGCTAATATCATCAAAGGTCTTCGCAAATACCGCATTAATTAAACCCGCAGTCGCAAACAAGGTAGAAGTGAGTAACAACGTGAGCGCAATAATGCCCAAATTGTGTATTTGAACATCAACGAAAAACAGCGACACTAAGGTAACGATAATACCTATCAGTATGGCGCGGGCCACGCCGCCGCCCACATACCCAAGAATGATGACCGAAGTGGGTACTGGTGACACCAACAGCTCTTCAATATTGCGCTGAAATTTAGCACTAAAAAATGAAGAGGACACGTTGGCGTAGGAGTTTGTGATCACCGACATCATAATAAGGCCGGGCACAATAAACTCCATGTAAGTAAAGCCGCCCATTTCGCCAATACGGTTGCCGATGAGGCTACCGAATATCACGAAGTACAAACTCATTGTAATAGCTGGCGGCACAAGGGTTTGTACCCATATGCGCAAAAAGCGCGTACATTCTTTTATCCAAATAGTGGTTAGCGCCACATAGTTTTGCTTAAACCAACCCACGTTTTCTTCTGTGTTCATTTGTGTACTTTCAGTTTTCATGTTTTTCACCTTTACCTGCTGTGGGTTTAGCCAGCTTGCTTCGCTGATTCAACTAAACGCACAAATAGCTCTTCAAGGCGATTTGATTTATTGCGCATGCTCATTACTTGAATGCCCTTTTCACTTAGCTGGGTGAAAACCGGGTTCAATCCTTCCGTTTTCTCAACATCAACTTCAAGGGTATGGTCGTCAATCAAACGGTGTTCAAAGCCCGTTAGTAGGTCATCTGTCGTCATGCCCTCTGGTATTTTGATATCCAACACAAAGGTTTCTAGGCTTAATTTAGACAATAAAGCTTTCATGCTGGTGTTCTCGACAATGGTGCCCTTGTTAATAATGGCGATATTGCGACACAGCATTTCTGCTTCTTCAAGATAGTGGGTAGTGAGGATAATCGTGATCCCCTGACGATTAATCTCTTCTAAGAAGCCCCACATAGAGCGGCGAATTTCAATATCTACGCCCGCGGTTGGCTCATCTAAAATAAGCAACTTCGGCTCATGCATGAGTGCTCGAGCAATCATCAGTCTTCGCTTCATACCACCCGATAGCTCACGCGCGCGGGCATCGCGTTTTTCCCACAGGTCGAGCTGAGCAAGGTATTTTTTAGCACGCTCTTTCGCAATACTGCGCGGTACGCCGTAGTAACCTGCCTGATTCAATACAATTTGCAGTACAGTTTCAAATTGGTTGAAATTGAACTCTTGTGGCACCAGACCAATGCAGGCTTTGGCTTGCTCTTTTTGCGTTGTGAGGTCATAACCAAACACCGACACACTGCCATTGGTTTGGTTTACAAGTGAACTGATAATACCAATAGTGGTAGATTTACCCGCCCCATTTGGGCCAAGTAATGCAAAGAAGTCTCCTTCTTGTACTGTAAGGTCGACGCCTTTTAGTGCCTGTACGCCACCTTTGTAGGTTTTGGTTAACCCTTTAATGTCCAACGCTTTCATGATTTGCCCGTAGTGAGAGTGTGATCACTAAGACGTATTGACCTTTGATGCAAACCAAAGGTCAGCACGCCCTAATTAACTTTAGTGAGATGCAGTTATCTGTCGCTAACAACTTACAACCAACGAAGTGTAACCTAGTTCATGCCATTAAATGAATACACTCGCGTTTAGTGGTTGCTTTAAACAGTTTAAGCTTTCGTCTTCTAAATGAGAGCGAAAACGCCTTTTTTCAACCCTAATAAAAAAGCGCCGCGTACCGTTGGGGTAGTACGCAGCGCAAAGGGTAGCTTAATACCAGTCTGAATAGATCATTGAGACTTTTACGTAGAAGTTCAGCCTTACCCTTCCACGGCACTGTTTCCCCTCTCCCTGTCTTTGAAGAGGCTTCTACAGTGCACTCCGCCTCGCTTGCTTGGCACTTAAAAAAAGCAGTGCACTAAACTCGACGGACAAATACTATTAAACCCGTTATTCATGGCAAAAAAAGCGCGTAATTGTGGAAATGTGGTGGTGATTTAGCTTTCCTATAGATTTAGCATGTGAAGCTGCACGCCAAGCGTTTTATTAATCCGCGCTTCGGGACGTTGTGTGGGGCTGCCGCCAAAGATAAAGTTCACGATAAGCCCCTCAAATATGGCGTAAATGAGGCAGGCTTGAGGATTTTATGCCGAACTTAGGCAATAGCTGTCATTCATAGGTATAGTGTGCGCTCTATCAGAATTATATTTGCGGGTTAATGTATGCCAAAGACAATTGCATTAGTGGAAGATGACGCGGCCATTCGCGAAAATTACATTATGGCGCTTAAAGCGCAGGGCTATAGCGTGAATGCCTATGAGGACAGGCCTTCTGCTGCTGAAGCGTTTAACCACACCTTACCCGACTTAGCCATTATCGATATTGGTTTGAAAGATGAAATTGAGGGGGGCTTTATGCTGTGCCAGCAACTGCGAGGCCTGTCACAAACCCTACCTATCATCTTTTTTACTGCACGAGATAACGACGTAGACACTATCAGCGGCCTTAGAATGGGCGCGGACGACTACCTGACTAAAGATATCAGCATGGCTCACCTGCTAGCACGCATTGCGGCCTTGTTCAGGCGTACAGACTTACTTGCTGCTCCCTCAGAGCAAAAAGATGAGCTAAAAGTAGGCGACTTAAAAGTAGACGTGTCGAGAATGACGGTAAGCTGGCAGAACCAGCCCGTTTTGTTGACGGTAACAGAGTTTTGGATGCTGCATGCGCTCATTAAGCGCCCTGGTCATGTGAAAAGCCGCCAACAGCTAATGGATGAGTCCAGAATGGTGGTAGACGACACCACCATTACTTCGCATATCAAACGTATGCGTAAAAAGTTTGTGCAGCTTGACCCAAACTTCGATCATATCGACACCGTGTACGGCATGGGATATCGCTGGCAGCTATAGCGGGCTTTCGACAAAGACCACGTTTCATCTGATTAAATGATAAGGGCAACCGACTAAAAACATGGGATTTCGCTTTTCAATACGCCTGCAGCTTATGGTGCTGTCGCTGTTCTTATTCACCATACCCTACTTAGGTTATAACTATGTGTGGGAACTTGAACAGTATCTGCGAAACGGTCAAGAGCAAACCATGATTGGCACGGCGCGAGCTGTTGCCACTGCACTTCACGAGCGTCCCGCTTTATTTGATAGCCAATCGGCGTATCTTCAAGACGTGCGCCCCGGAACAGATCTTTACGCGCCACCTATCCCGTCCCCCATTCGACTTGATGGCGAACTTAACGACTGGCAGCAAGTCAGCGAGTTAATGAGTGAGTATGGCAGTGGCGAAGTTATTGAGTACTACAATGGCTACGCGGGAGAACCTACCAGCTTATCGTTCAAGCATATGGTGGGGCGCTACGGTCAATTTCTGTATGCCATGTTTGAAGTCAGTGATGACGTACTGCTGTGGCGGCAACCCAATAGTTTAAGCGTGGAGACAGGCGACCACCTGCTTGTGGGCATGGAAACCCCACAGGGTGAATTAGCAAGATATGTTGTTGCTCCTTATGAAAGTGGCTGGGT
Source organism: Alteromonas sp. AO-Serp (assembly GCF_017849675.1). Classification (NCBI taxonomy): domain Bacteria; kingdom Pseudomonadati; phylum Pseudomonadota; class Gammaproteobacteria; order Alteromonadales; family Alteromonadaceae; genus Alteromonas; species Alteromonas sp. AO-Serp. Next base: position 100 of record NZ_JAFLMX010000062.1, on the reverse strand, counting down.
AAATGCGTATAAGCTCGCAGACAACACAACGACCACACGGGCAATAGAGAACGAGCTCTCTATTCAGGGCCGCTGGCTAGAGACAGCCACAGGCTACAAC
>NZ_JAFLMX010000171.1:0-1389 GCF_017849675.1 Alteromonas sp. AO-Serp | reverse complement strand
TGGAGCTGTACCATTTGAGTGCAGCTTTCCACTGTCGCATAGTAAATCGTATTCGACAAGCGACAGCCCTGAGTCCAAGGTAATGGAATGACAACACGCTCCTGGTTTCAGTGTTGGCTTGGAAGCGCCGATGCTTATTCGATGAGACAAGTATTATACCCAGTAATATAGCTACGAGTGACGCTAACGACGACAGCAATACCAGTATTGTTAGACGCTGCTTTTTCACGCTTTTATTCTGTTCATAGCCAAGCCCGAACTTCGTGCTTTTCATGTCTCTAAAGCCTTCTTCAATTTGCATTCGTTGCCTGTAAATGGCCACTACTTGTTTCGATAAGCTTCGGTGAGACGCCAGTGTTGTGGCTAATAGCCACGGGTCTTTCGCCCCTTGCGCATGGGCTTTTGAGCGTTTTGAGGCTTTACGTGTACCATCTGGATTTGAAGCATGACGCCCTTTAGATTTCTGTTTAAAAAGAACTAGCGTGCAGGCAAAGGGATTACTTCTTACTATTTGGCTGTTGTCAAAACGCTTCGGACGACAGGTTGCTTGAGTATAGAGATAGCGAATACACTGCCACGTATCTCCTCTATCAAGTGAATAAAGATGTGGCTTACGGATACGTCCAATAATGTCCCATCCAAGCGCCCTAACTGCCCTGAACCAAGGCGATTTATACCCTGCATCGGTAACGATAATGGGTCGGCAATTTGAAGGTAACATGGCGTGTAACGCCTTTAAGAATGCCTTGTGGCTGGCGGGTTTCTCTTTGGTCTTGTTGCAGTGAACTTCTTGATAAAGTGTGATGGGTCTACCCTTTAAAGATATGGCCGCGCGTAAAAGAAAGTGCGCTTTATGGTCATCTAAATCTGACCAGTCGATTGAGATAACAGGGCGAGATGTGCTGCCACAAAATAGTTGGCAAATAGATGCATAGATAAACGGTGTTTCACTTAATAAATGCGGGTTTGAAAGCAAGCGGTCGGCACGTTTAATCCGGTGTTTCTCAAAGGCTTTAGTCTTAATTCCTCGACCTATGCTGGTTACGGTCGCAGCGCTTCCATTAAGCAGACTTTTGACGCACGCCGTGACCGCACTTAGACGAGTTTTATGCATATTGTAGCTGACAAGCGATACGACATTGTTCACAATAGATAGAGCATTCATGGCTGTTTGGCCTCGGTGATTTTTGGCGATTGATCTGATCACCAAACGTCATGAATGTTCCTATCTTTTTTATCTCGCTGATATCGTTATATTATTTGTGGGGATCCCTCAGACTCTGACCCCTTTTTTACTGGGTAGCGACTAGGGCGTAAACGTGCAAGCGAATGGCCTGAAGTGCGCGTTCTTTCCAGTTACTGTCAGCTAGGCGGTTGCTGATGTTATGC
>NZ_JAFLMX010000037.1:0-9058 GCF_017849675.1 Alteromonas sp. AO-Serp | reverse complement strand
ATGGCACTAGGCCTTGGTGCTGACGTTACTATTCTTGACCGCTCGCTTCCTCGTCTTCGTCAAATCGATGATATCTTTAACGGACAAGTAAAAACGGTTTACTCTACCGTTGACGCTATTGAGCACTACTCTTCAAAAGCTGATCTTGTTGTTGGTGCGGTACTTATTCCTGGCGCAGCAGCTCCGAAGCTTCTTACTCGCGAACAGATTAAGGCAATGAAGCCTGGTTCAGTACTTGTTGACGTTGCTATCGACCAAGGCGGATGCTTTGAAACATCTAAAGCAACAACACACCAAGACCCAGTTTATATTGTTGATGACGTGGTTCACTACTGTGTTGCAAACATGCCAGGTGGCGTTGCGCGTACTTCTACAATGGCACTTAACAATGCCACATTGCCATTCGGCTTAGCCCTTGCTAACAAAGGCCCTGCGAAAGCGATGCTAGAAGACAAGCACTTGCTTAACGGTCTAAACGTGCACGAAGGTAAGGTAACGTACAAAGCTGTGGTTGACGCGCTAGGTGAAGAACTAGGCCTTACCTATACACCAGCTGAAGTAGCGCTGAAAGGCGAATAATTTCTAAAGATTAGTCTCGGGTAGGCCTCTGGCCATGCCCTTGAATAAGAATATCGGAATAAAAAAGCTCGGTATGTGAACATCACATCCGAGCTTTTTTGTATTTGAAATAAGTCTAACCGTTTATTGATGCGTTTACTGCTTTCAGTACGGCAATAGGGTCTTCCGCTTTAGTGATAGGTCTTCCCATAACTAAATAGCTCACGCCAGCTTTCATAGCATCGGGAGGCGTCATGACGCGCTTTTGATCACCAGCATCTGCGCCTACTGGGCGAATACCTGGTGTAACTAGCAGAAAATCGTCGCTGTGTTTTTTGCGTAATGCGCTGGCTTCCTGCGCTGAGCAGACAATGCCGTCTAATCCTGCTTTTTCTGTTAGTGCCGCCAGACGCAGCACTTGTTGCTCTGGTGTCACACCGCTTACTACATCCGCCAACTGCGCTTCATCCATACTGGTAAGAACGGTAACCGCAATAAGTTTAGTTTGAGGGTTGCTGCTTGTTACAATCGCCTCTTTAGCTGCTTTCATCATAGGTAGGCCGCCCGATGCATGTACGTTTACCATCCATACACCCAGCTCCGCCGCTGCTTTACACGCTTTCGCTACAGTATTTGGAATGTCATGGAATTTAAGATCCAAGAAAACGTCAAAGCCTTTAGCGATTAGCGCTTTTACGAATTCCGGTCCAAATAAGGTGAACATCTCCTTGCCCACTTTTAGCTTGCACAAGCTTGAATCTAATTTATCAACAAACGCCAATGCAGTGTCTTTATTGTCATAGTCTAATGCAACAATAACGCGTGGGTCATGCATGTTCTTTTATTCTCCGTCTAGCCCTTTGATAGGTTTTACTACGCCCCACTTTTTACAGCTAGGACATAACCAATATAATTTTCGACCGGAAAAGCCACAGCTGCCACAGCGGTATTTAGGGCGCTGCAACATTTGCTTTTCCACCAATTCTTTAAGTAAGCGTAAGCTATCAGCCGTGGTTTTATCTGAAAGCTGGTCAATGTAAAGCCCCATAAGGGTTTTAAAGCCGCGCATAGTCGGGCGTTTGCGAAGTTGCTCAAGTAAGTACTCAGCCGCCTGTGCCGTTTCACCGCGCTTCATAAGCACATCAACCATGGCTAAATAGGACGTAGCACACTCTTGCCAGTGCGCTTCTAAGTTCTTCTGAAAACTTTCCCAGTCGTCAGTTTCTTCAGCAATTTTTTCCAAACTAGGTACGGCTTCGCTGAACCAATTGATATCGCGTTCGGCCACTTGCGTAAAGTACGCGTTGGCATCAGTAAAGCGTTTTTGATCAAGCGCTATATCACCTAACATAAGCCACGGCCTAACCGCATGTTCGTCAGCATTTACCGCTTTTTGCAATAAGGTCAATGCCGCCCCTTGGCTATCGTTCTTCAACTCAACCGATGCCTGTTCACAATAAAAGTGTGCAAGGCGTTCGCACAAATCATCATTGTCACCATGACACTGCACCATACGTTCGGCTAATTCTATGGCTCTTTCCCACTCTTTCGTGGTCTGGTAGATACTGAAAAGTTGCTGTTGAGCTACAAGGTAGTGTTTATCGCTGTTAAGCAGTTGAAGAAAAGCATTTTCAGCACGCTCTAGAAAGCCCGCTTGTGTGTAGTCATGACCAAGCTCCCTCAGAGCATTTTCTCGTTGAGCCGGCTGGAGCTCATCACGGCTAACTAAATTCTGGTGGACTTTAATTGCGCGGTCTATTTCACCTCGGTGACGGAAAAAACTCCCCATCGCGATATGCGTCTCTACTGTGTCGCTATTCACGTTAATCATTTTGATTAGCGTATCGACTGCTTTATCAGGTTGGTCTGAGAGAAGGAAGTTTAGCCCCTTGTAATAATGCTTAGATAGAATGCTAGACTGCTTTCGCTGCGCTTGACGGACACTATTTCGGCCCATTATCCAGCCGTAACCTGCCGCAACAGGCAAAAGGAGAAACAGCAGTTCGAGCATTAGTGTTCTTGTTCCAGACTCTGTATTTTAGACTGCGCAGACATCAGCTGAACACGTAATTTTAGCCAGCTCATTAGCATTACCAAAATTCCGATACCAACGCCAATTGAAAGTGTTATCGCTATTAACGTCGATAAGCGAAGATTCGCCTGAGCAATTAAATAATTAACTGTTACTTGTGCTTCATTTTGTGAGCCAATGACAAACGCGATCGCGAGCAGCACCAAAATGATAAGAAACGTTAGGATCCCTTTCAACACTCAACCCTTTTTTGTTGATTTATTTACAAGAATAGCAAAATGCGAAAAGAGATAACACTAAAAGCGTAAGTGAAATGATGTTATACCAATCCGCATAGATATTTGCCCACTCAGAAGGCTTTGGCATTAAGCAGCGCCTTCGCTTTCTAGATCCTGACGTTGGGGTTTGGCAATAAGATTGTCTACCACTAAATCGTGGTGAAGGGCTGACATATTAGTAATAAAAATACAGTGTGTATAACCCGCCTGCATCGTTTCGAGCTTGTCATACATGGCTTTGTCTAGCTTTGATAGCTGGGCAAGACGCTTCTTAGTTAATGGCGTTATCGCACCGTGACATCGAATAGCAGTGACATCTGTGGCGCTGAGATGTATTTTTTCTTCATCTAACTGAGTTTTTATCTGTGTTCGCAACTTAGAAAAAAGGAAGTCGCGCTCTTTTATATACACTAAGCGGCTGTCGCTCTTTCTAACGCAGTGAATCACTAACGCTTGTTCAGATGTTTCTTTGAACATCGCCTCTAGAATTTGTGACTTGGGCTTAGCCTGCCCTTTGTCTGCAAAAAAGCCGTGCAGTGGGATAATATTTTGAGTGCGCGAAAAAGGATAAAGATCATCAGATGCGTCACTTTGATACACCGTTTTGAGCCTGTCTAACGTAAAGCGGTTCATCACACATAGTACCGATAAAGACGGCATATGCCTAACCGCCAATTCCCAGATATAACGGTGAGTTGAGCGTTGAATACGCGCAATATCTCTTACTTTGAAATACGCGGTATTTTCTTCAACCATATGATCGACGCTCGAGCTCACTTTAGCCTTACGTGTATCTTCAACAAGACACAACCTCACCACGCCCGTTTCCGCTTGGTAGTGCACAACCTTATATTTTTCACCTTTAATTTTCAGTTCCGGTACTGAAACACGAATTTCCTTTTGTAGCTCACTTTTCGGTGCAACGATTAACTTCATCCCGCTTGCACTTAGATCAGCAACCCGCGCATCAATCGATGTCAGCAGTCCAACTTTAATAGAGGCAGGTTTATCAATAACGTAACGTGTCTCACTACGTCTATCTAAATCCTCTTCCATAACATAATCAATTCGCCAGTTATTGCCACTAGCCCTCAATGTTTTTGACAAGGGTTTGAAATCGCATTTTGCTGAAAGGGTCAGATTAGTAAGATAAGCAGACACGTCTTTACAATAAAGAACATGGGAAATCTGCGCTAGTTGCTCAAATTCTTTACTGGCAATATCGTGAATAGCGAACGCTTTTTGTTTATCTTCTCGCGTCACGCTATCAAGTCGACAATGGGTACAGATGAAGTCGCCACTTTTGGCAAGAAGATAAACCAACGCGTTAAGCTGTTTTAATGCCAGCAGTTGTCTATGCGTCGCTGTTATTTGAACGTTACCATTTTTGGTTTTGATGTTGCCATGAAAGACATACGCTTCATTGTACTTGCGCAGCTCGTCAACTAACGTCGCGAAGATAGGCTTATCTTGTAGGCTAGCCAATAGTTTTTCGGCGTCGTTATGCTCGACATTGGCTTTGGTAAACAGCGCAATAATGGGCTTAAGCGACTTCTTCTCTGGCGCGAGAAACACGGGCAACCACGGGCTATTTTCAAGTATTCGGTCGCGTTCTAGCTCTTGCATGGCGCGTTCTATTTCTAAATCACGCTGCAAAGGCTGTTTATACGCAGTAATCGCTACATATCGTTTAAGGGTTGCAAGAAAGCCTTTATCCACGTCGTCTTGAAAAACAAACGATGTCTCATACTTCCCTAAGTGCTTGTTGTATTTTACCGACTCTAGTTCAAGTGTTATTTCAGTCGGTTCTTTAGTAAGTCCTTTAACTTCAGGAATAGTGAACGTAATAATGTCACCAGTAGAAGCGTTCGGTGGCCTTTTCGTTTCAAGAGCAATGCCTTTGTGTGACATCGAACTGATTGAACAATGACGGCCTTTCTCAAAATCGGGGGAAGAAATAGTAAAATTTGGGCGAATTGCGATGTCATCGCCGAAATCTATATCAGTAAACGATTGGCTTTCAACATTAAAAGCATCGACAATTTTTTTGAACTGTTCTTTTTTTATTTGGTTTTGGTAGAAGTCTGAGTTCATTACTGACTCAAACACGCCTACCGTATATCTGTCTTGATAAAGCGATGTTTCGTTTTTGAGTATCTGCGCGCCGACTTTATCAAGGCGCATTTGAACCCCGAAGTGCTTGAATTTCATGACGGGGAATTGAGCAAAGGCAGAGTTATCAGCAGGTGCGTCGGTTAACGACGTTAATCGAACAACCTCCTCTTTTACTACTTTTCGAACACTACTAGGTAGACGCTTCGAAAACTTGTTAATTCCTTCTAACAGCTTGTTTTGTTGTTCATAAGGAATTAACGCGCGAATGAGCGGCTGGTATTGTTTTATTATTGCTTGTTCGTCGCCGGCTGACATTACTTCTATGAATACCGTTTATTATTATTTGAACAATATATAACCCTATTCGAGTTGGGGTCAATAGGTATCAAAAATTAAACGAAAGTATATCAGCAATAACGAGTGCCTTATTTTAGCTAAGGCAAATAGACTATTGAATTTTGCTAAATAACAATAAGACAGCAGACACAAAAAAGCCGCTTTTCAGCGGCTTTTAAAATGCATTATGCGATTGAGGCGTCTACCCTTTCGCGAAGCTCTTTACCAGGCTTAAAGTGCGGTACATATTTACCGTCAAGTTTCACTGTCTCACCCGTTTTTGGGTTTCTACCTACGCGTGGAGCGCGGTAGTGAAGAGAGAAACTGCCAAAACCTCTAATTTCAATACGCTCACCCTTTTGGAGAGTTTGCGCCATTTGCTCTAGAAGTTCTTTTATCGCCAGCTCAAGTTCCTTCGCCGGAATATGACGCGCTTGATCCGCGAGCCGTTCAATTAATTCAGACTTGGTCATGCTTAACCTCATTGTCAATATTATTGTTTAAACAGCTATCGCGAATTGGGTGTGCATGTGCACACCCACAAAAGCATTATTCGCCTTTAGCAGCTTTAAATGCTTCTGCCATCGCGTTAGCGAAACCAACATCTTCTTGCTGGTTAACTTTATCGATAGCTTCTTTTTCGTCAGCCTGATCTTTCGCTTTAACAGATAGGTTAACAGTGCGGTTCTTACGGTCAACGCCCATGAACTTCGCTTCGATGCTATCACCAACGCTTGCTACTTCTGTTGCGTCTTCAACACGCTCTACAGCAAGATCTGCAACGCGGATGTAGCCGTCAACTTCTTCAGCTAGGTTTACAGTAACGCCTTTCGCATCAACTGCTGTTACTGTACCAGTAACGATAGCACCTTTCTTGTTATCTGTCAGATACTTGTTGAAAGGATCTTCTTCGATTTGCTTAACGCCAAGAGAGATACGCTCACGCTCTGGGTCGACTTGAAGTACAACTGCAGAGATTTCGTCGCCTTTCTTGTAGTCGCGAACCGCGTCTTCACCAGACTTGTTCCAGCTGATGTCAGAAAGGTGAACTAGACCGTCGATGCCGCCGTCAAGACCGATGAAGATACCGAAGTCAGTGATTGACTTGATCTTACCAGACACTTTGTCACCTTTTTCGTGTGACTCAGCAAATGTTTCCCAAGGGTTAGCAATGCACTGCTTAAGACCTAGAGAAATACGACGACGCTCTTCGTCAATTTCAAGAACCATTACATCTACAGTGTCACCTAGGTTAACAACTTTAGATGGGTGGATGTTCTTGTTAGTCCAATCCATTTCAGAAACGTGTACAAGACCTTCAACGCCGTCTTCGATTTCAACGAAGCAGCCGTAGTCAGTAAGGTTAGTAACCTGACCGTTGATCTTAGTACCTTCTGGGTAACGAGAAGCAATTTCTTGCCATGGATCGTTGCCCATTTGCTTCATGCCAAGAGAAACACGCTGCTTCTCTTTGTCGAACTTAAGTACTTTAACGTTGATTTCGTCACCAACATTCACGATTTCACTTGGGTGCTTAACGCGCTTCCAAGCCATGTCAGTGATGTGTAGAAGACCGTCTACGCCACCAAGGTCAACGAACGCACCGTAATCGGTAAGGTTCTTAACGATACCCTTGATTTCATGACCTTCTTCAAGGTTAGCAAGAAGCGTTTCGCGCTCTGCGCTGCTTTCTGCTTCGATAACTGCACGACGAGAAACAACAACGTTGTTACGCTTAGCGTCAAGCTTGATAACTTTAAATTCAAGCTCTTTGCCTTCAAGGTGCGTAGTGTCACGTACTGGACGTACGTCAACAAGAGAACCAGGAAGGAACGCGCGTACACTGTTAACTTCAACAGTGAAACCGCCTTTAACTTTACCGTTGATAACGCCTTTGATAGTAGCTTTATCTTCGTAAGCTTTTTCCAGCTCAACCCACGCTTCGTGACGCTTCGCTTTTTCGCGAGAAAGGATAGTTTCACCGAAACCATCTTCAACTGCATCTAGTGCTACGTCTACTTGGTCACCGATAGCGATTTCTAGTTCGCCTTCAGCGTTTTTGAATTGGTCAGCTGGGATAGCACTTTCTGATTTCAAGCCTGCATCAACAAGAACGATGTCTTTGTCGATAGAAACAACAGTACCTTTTACAATTGAACCAGGACGTGTTTCTAGTTCTTGTAAGCTTTCTTCAAAAAGTTGTGCAAAATTTTCAGTCATAAGTCTCAAATAACTTTTAAGTTGATATCCACGCTTCTTATCCGGATAACGCGGGGTTATTAAAATTAGTCGCCACTTCCTGTAGCAACACTGCTTTGGATGCGATCAGCTCTCGTCATTAAAGGCGTGAGGAAATAATATCCATCGCTTTTTCAAAGACTTGGTCAATATCCAAGTCCGTTGAATCTATAATTACTGCATCTTGTGCCGGTACCAAAGGAGCCACTGCACGCTGTGTATCGCGCTCGTCTCTTGCCTTGATATCGGTTAAAAGGCGCGCAATATTAACATCCATGCCCTTTGCTTTCAACTGGCTATAGCGGCGTTCTGCACGGGCTTCTGCGCTTGCTGTAAGGAAAATCTTTACAGGCGCGTCGGGAAATACCACTGTACCCATGTCGCGACCGTCGGCAACAAGTCCAGGATCTTGTTGGAAAGCACGCTGTCTGCGAAGTAGTGCTTCGCGAACCCGGGGTAATGCCGCAACTTTTGACGCCACGGCGCCAACTTCTTCGGTGCGAATATCGTCAGTAACGTCTTCGCCTTCTAAGATTATGCGAGTGCTATCGCCATTCGTCTCGAAACTAACATCAAGACCGGTTGCTAGAGGAACAACACATTCTTCATCATCACACGGAAGGTCGTGGTGAAGTGCAGCAACTGCTAATACGCGGTAAATTGCGCCGCTATCTAGAAAGTGCCACCCTAATTTCTTTGCCAGCAAGCTACTTAACGTACCTTTACCAGCACCACTAGGACCGTCAACCGTGACTACGGGTGTGGAATGCATACCTGCTCCATCGTTTAAATTACTAAAAATCGCGCGCAATTATACGCTTTAGTGAGAGATAAGCAATGCCGCCTCTAATTGGCGGCATTGAACATCAGGTTAAACCTGATTCAGATCAATGGGGCAAGTAAGGCGATTACCGGCATTGCCTACCATTATTTATGAGGAATATTTTTTGAGCCTTTACGCGCTATACAGTGTTTTAAAGCGGGTAAAGTAGTCTGGGAACGTTTTGCGCGTGCAGCCCGGGTCGTTTATTGTTACCGGCGTATCGCTTAATGCAACAAGCGAGAAACACATGGCAATACGGTGGTCGTTGTAAGTATCTATCTCTGCGTGTTTGAGCGAGTCTGTTGGCCACACTTTTATGTAGTCGTGCCCTTCTTCCACTTTCGCGCCTAACTTTTGAAGCTCAGTCGCCATTGCTGCAAGTCGGTCAGTTTCTTTCACGCGCCAGTTATAGATGTTGGTCATGGTTGTTGGACCATCAGCAAACAAGGCCGTTGTAGCAATGGTCATGGCTGCATCAGGAATATGGTTCATATCCATGTTTACGCCTTTAAGTGGCGCACCGGTTACTTCAACATATTCATCGTTCCACACGACATTCGCGCCCATAGCCTCAAGCACATCGGCAAAGCGGATGTCACCTTGAATACTGTTTTGCCCAATACCGGTTACGCGTACCGTACCACCTTTAATGGCACCGGCTGCAAGGAAGTAAGATGC
>NZ_JAFLMX010000074.1:0-18596 GCF_017849675.1 Alteromonas sp. AO-Serp | reverse complement strand
GTAGTTTTGGGTTACCGTGTTTGTCGGTATGAGTCATAGTAACAATTATGTTCTTCGCGCCAGCAACTAAGTCCATAGCGCCGCCCATGCCTTTAACGAGTTTGCCCGGTATCATCCAAGAGGCAATATTACCCGATACATCAACCTCAAATGCGCCAAGTACAGTAAAGTCAACATGACCACCGCGGATCATGGCAAAGCTCTCGGCGCTACTAAAAATAGATGCGCCTGTGATAGCCGTTACCGTTTCTTTACCAGCGTTTATCATATCAGCGTCAATTTCACTTTCAGTCGGGTAGCGTCCCATCCCCAAAAGACCGTTTTCTGATTGCAGCATCACGCTGATGTCATCTGGTACATAGTTAGCTGCAAGGGTAGGGATACCAATGCCTAAATTAACGTAATCGCCATCTTTAAATTCCTGAGCGACGCGCATTGCGATTTGTTCTCTACTAAGCATTACACTGACTCCTTGCTAACTACACGGCGTTCAATACGTTTTTCAAATGAACCTTGAATGACACGGTTTACATAAATCCCGGGAGTGTGGATCTCGCTAGGGTTCAATTCACCAGGCTCTACAATTTCCTCTGCTTCAACCACAGTGATTTTACCTGCCGTAGCGGCCATAGGATTAAAGTTTTGTGCTGTATGGCGATAAATACAGTTTCCGTAAGTATCTGCTTTCCATGCTTTTACAATGGCAAAGTCGCCAGTAATAGCATGTTCAAGAATATAAGGGCGACCGTTGAATTCTTTGACTTCTTTTCCTTCACCAACAGGCGTACCATAACCTGTGGCAGTGTAGAAGGCAGGAATGCCAGCACCACCAGCGCGCATTTTTTCCGCCAGCGTTCCTTGAGGTGTAAGCTCAACTTCCAACTCACCGTTGAGCAGTTGTTTTTCAAACAGGGCATTTTCACCTACATACGAAGACACCATTTTGGCTATTTGCTTATCTTCCAATAAAAGGCCTAATCCAAATCCATCTACACCACAGTTATTAGAAACTACAGTAAGTCCAGATACGCCCATTTTCTTAATTTGGCCTATCAGTCCCTCGGGTATACCACACAATCCGAAACCGCCCGCAATAACTGTCATACCATTTTCAAGGCCAGCCATTGCTTCTTCGTATGAGGATACAACTTTGTTAAATCCCGCCATTCTCTATCTCCAATGCATTTGTTAAAAATAAGTATCGACATTGTTGCTTCATTTGTAAAATCGAATTAATCTTGCGATTAATAAAAACTATTTATTAATTGTTGAGATCAGTTGAAAAGTTTATGGATGTTTCATACCGTCAAATAAAAGCGTTTGTAGAAGTGGCCAAGTCATCAACCTTTGCTGAAGCCGCGGTAAATCTACATTTAACACAGCCAGCTTTGTCATCGGCAATTAAAAAAATGGAAGAGCAGTTAGGCGGTAAGTTATTCCAACGCAATACACGCAATGTAAGCCTAACACCAGAAGGAGAGGTGTTGTTTCCAAATGCTTTGAGGCTACTGCACGACTGGGACAATACTTTTTCTGATATTCAAAATTTGTTTGCTATGGCGAAAGGGCAGCTTACCATTTGCGCTATGCCGTCATTTGCCGAGTCTCATTTACCGAATATCTTGTCAGTATTTCATCAACGAATTCCAAACGTAAACTTACGAATTGTCGATGTAGTAATGGAACAGGTAATTTATGAAGTTACTACTGGCCGCAGCGAGATTGGGTTCTCGTTTGAGCCAGAGCGCAAAGATGGTTTAGTGTTTAAAAGCCTTTTTGCTGATGAGTTTGTTGTTGTGACTAACAAGGTACAATCAGCCCATTTAGGGGACAAGTTGCATTGGCAGGACTGTCTAAAACTTCCATTGGTAATGATGAATAGGGGATCTGCGGTACGCCACTGGACTCAATCTAAGCTAGCACAATATGGTGAGCTAAATATAATCGCGGAAACGGGGCAGCTATCTACACTAGGAAAGCTCATTCTAAATGGTTTAGGTATATCTATTATGCCGGCGATTTGTAAAGCGCAAATGGAGGGATTGGGGCTAGTAACAAAAGAAATTAGTGACATGCCTCTGGTGAAAAATATTGGAATAATTCGAAATGCGCGAAAAGGGTTATCGCTGCCGGCTCAATCTATGTGGGACATGGCCGTAGCGCATTATGAGTGAAATAATGCGCTTTATAGTTTCCAAGAAAAGGTTCGACCTACCACTTCTTCTTAGGTGCGAACAGCTCGTCTAATTCGTCTCTTTCTTCTTCTTGCTTCTTGGCGCGATCTTTTTCGTTCACGCTCTTAAGGTTACTTTGGATTTCGTGTAACCACTCGTTAAGTGTAGCAAGTTTAGACATTGAGTATTCGTCTTGGGGATTTTGATTTTCTAGTGCGTTTTTCGCCTTTTCAAAATACTGTCTGGCTGACCCAAGCATATTGGTTTGAAGTGCAGCGCGGCCGCGCTTAATCAATGTTTCTACATTTACTTTTACCTGCAAGCGTTCAAGCTGCTTATCTTCATCCATGAATACTTTAGAATCAATTTGCCCTTTGCTATGTTCTGAACGAAGAATAATGCGCAGTTTCTTAACGGCCTGAATGTATTGAATGATCATTTTGTCGTTGTCGGGTAGCGCGAAATCGTTAGTGATACCGCTATTGTCCGAAAGAGCAGCGGCGGTTGCTTGCTCACTGCTTGAGATACGCTGTTTTAGTTCAGATGTACTCGATAAATCGTTCATTGCTTTCAAGGCATTTAGAATACGATTGTGAAGTATGCCCATAATGCGCGAAGAAACAGGCATGTTTACACAGGCGGCAATAACGTTCTCAGTTTCGTCGACAATAGTACGCTGTTTGGCAAGTTCAGTTCTGCGCTCAGCCTCTTGCTTTTGACGATGTTGTTGCATTGCATTGATAAAAATAGCTGCGATTAGCAAAACAACAATTAATATAATAATAATCACGTACATGCGTGTGTTTCCGTCTGTTTTTTATTTTTTATAACGTTAACGTATTACTACGTACGAGCGTTACTTTTTGTATTACTTAATGTTATCGGTCAATCTTACGGTATTTTTACTTCAAATACACTTCCACCGAGACTCCCGCCGTTGGAAAGGGCGATTGAACCCACTTTATCTCCTTGAGAATGTGCGTTTGCAATTAACTTCGCAAAAAATAACCCCAATCCCGTTCTTCCTTGGCTTAACTCAAAGTCACAGAGCTCTTCGTGGCTTTTAGTTAACATCGCTTCAGGATAGCCACGACCATCATCCTCTATTTTAATAGTCATGAAGTCGTTCTCGTCTGCCTTGGCACTTACTATTATTTTGGATGTTCCATAGCGCATTGCGTTAATGATTACATCGTTTAATAACAAATAAATTAACTCACTGTCTAAGTACCAGCTAAGGTCATCTTCGATAGCGATGCTTATATCAATATTTTTCTGAGATACATATAACGCATTAGAGCCAACAACATCTTCAACCAAATCTTTGATGAAACTTTCGTCAACGGTAATGGGTAAACTTTCTAATTCAGCCCTGTACAAAGAGAGTACTTGAACAAGATTGGTGTTGAGCCTAGATGCTTCATAATGAACACTCGCAACTTGCTCTCTGGCTTTCTCGTCGTGAGGAGAAAGGGCGTCGCTGAGTGTTTCAATAGATTGAATAAGGAGAAAAAGTGAATTTTTCATATCGTGCACAGCAGCTGCCAACACCGATGAAAAATCAATTGTGGATGTAACTTGTTTACTGCTACTCATTATCTATCTAACACCGTGCTTTTTAATCACCTACCCATAATGTAGAAGAAATCGGACAAAGGCGAATAAATCCCACTCGAAAATGCAAAAATTCAATTATTTTCAACTTTATAATGCCAATTTCGTAATAGCAACTAGTAAAAAAAGGTGGTTTTGGTTATAACGGGGGGAGTACAGTGTCAGTCTATCGCATTAAACGGTGTAAAATATGAAGCTACAGCAACTACGGTATATCGTAGAAGTCCTCAATAACAATTTGAACGTGTCAGCAACAGCAGAAAGTTTATATACCTCACAGCCGGGTATCAGCAAACAAGTTCGCATGTTGGAAGATGAACTAGGTGTTCAGATTTTTGGCCGTAGCGGTAAGCATTTAACACACGTAACAGACGCGGGTAATGATGTAATCAATATAGCTCGTGAAATACTAGCCAAAGTAGAGAGTATTAAAGCGGTAGCAAGGGAGCACACGCTTCCAGATCAAGGTAAACTCAATATTGCGACTACGCATACGCAAGCCCGTTATGCATTACCTGATGTTATTCAGGGTTTCATGAGCAAGTATCCAAAAGTGTCATTACACATGCATCAGGGCACGCCGTCTCAAATTAGCGACCTGGCTGCCAAGGGCGAAGCCGATTTTGCTATCGCTACCGAGGCTCTCCACTTGTACAACGATTTAGTCATGCTTCCTTGTTATCACTGGAATCGCAGTGTAATAGTAAACAAGGACCATCCCTTGTCGAAAAAGGGCACTATCGATATTTCAGACATTGCCAAATATCCGTTGGTTACTTATGTTTTCGGTTTCACCGGGCGCTCTGAATTAGATCAAGCGTTTGAAAGGGCAGGGCTAACACCTAAAATCGTGTTTACCGCAACAGATGCCGACGTTATTAAAACCTATGTTCGCTTAGGTGTCGGTATTGGTGTTATTGCGTCGATGGCGGTAAGCGAAGAATTAGATGATGATCTTGTGAAGATAGATGCTAGTCACCTGTTCGATTACAGCACGACGAAAATTGGATTCAGAAAAGGGTCGTTCTTAAGAAGTTATATGTACGACTTCATTGAGCGTTTTGCGCCTCATCTGACCAAGGACAAGGTTGAGAAGGCTATGATGCTGAAAAATAACGAAGAAGTAGAAAAAATGTTTAAAGGCGTGACGCTTCCAGTAAAGTAAGCGCAGCGCTTGTTGAAAACGTTCATTAAAAAAGGGGCTAATTGCCCCTTTTTTGCATTTCACATATTGTCTAGTTAGAACGAGGCGCTAACATTCGATAATATTTACCGCGAGTCCACCTCTCGCCGTTTCTTTATATTTAGTCTTCATATCATTACCGGTATCGCGCATGGTTTTAATAACCTTATCTAGCGATACTTTTTGCTCACCGGTTCCGCGCAGTGCAAGACGAGAAGCATTAATTGCTTTGATTGCACCCATGGCATTTCGCTCAATGCAAGGAACCTGAACCAAGCCACCCACGGGGTCACAAGTAAGGCCGAGGTTGTGCTCCATACCGATTTCCGCAGCGTTCTCTACCGAGGCAGCTGTGCCCCCCATAATTTCAGCTAACGCGCCTGCAGCCATTGAACAAGCGACGCCTACTTCTCCTTGGCAACCTACTTCAGCACCTGAGATTGACGCATTCTCTTTATAGAGAATACCAATGGCGCCTGCGGTAAGCAGGAATCGACTTGCTACTTCTTCATCAACAGGTCGAATAAACTTATCTACGTACTGTAGAACAGCCGGAATGATACCCGCTGCACCATTTGTAGGTGCAGTTACAACACGGCCGCCAGCTGCATTTTCTTCGTTTACAGCTAAAGCAAACAAGTTAACCCAATCCATAGTCTGCATAGGGTCGTTTGTGTGTTCAGTTTGAAGTCGACGGTATAGTCCAGGTGCGCGGCGAACTACTTTAAGCCCGCCAGGTAAAATACCTTCGCTTTCGATACCTCGTTGAATACAAGCTTTCATTACTAACCAAATGTTGTGTAGCTGTTGCTTCACTTCGTGCTTGGGCCTGAAAGTTGATTCGTTACGTAGCATCAGTGAACTAATGCTTAAGCCGTTAGTTTTACACAGAGCAAGAAGGTCACCGGCCGTTTTAAAAGGGAAGGGTACTGATGCTTGCAGGCTGGCTGCATGCGCTTTGGTCGCATCGAAGTCTTCGTCTTTTATGATAAAACCACCGCCAATACTGTAATAAGTTTGCTGTTTTACAAGCTCATCTTTCGCGTACGCATAAAACGTTAAGGCATTAGCGTGTTTGGGGAGCGTTTTACGGCGGTGAAAAACAATGGCGTTTTTGTTAGGAAAGCGCACTAATTTCTGGCCATTAAGGCAAAGCTTTTCCGTGTTGCGTATTTCTTCAAGTTTAGACTCGATGCTGTCCACATCGACAACGTCTGGAAGTTCTCCTAGTAAACCGAGGATAACAGCTTTTCCTGTTCCGTGGCCGATACCGGTTTGGCCTAATGACCCAAACAGTTCAACTTTCACGCTATCCACTGAATCAAAAAGCGCAGCTTCCTGAGCGAGTTCGGTGACAAACTCGGCGCCTGCTTTCATTGGTCCTACGGTGTGCGAACTCGATGGGCCAATGCCCACGCTGAACATATCAAATACACTGATCATAAACTTTCAAAATTAAAACAAAGTAATAGTAAGATCATGCATCCACCACGGAAAAACCACAATACAGAAAAGCTAATAAAGGGATTAGTTTTGCTAATACGCTGTAAAGTTTAATTTATAGTACACGCAAGAGCGGTTAAGCAAATACAAAGGCTAAGGATGAATATGATGAGATAAATTGCGTAACATTGCCGCCGTTGCGCCCCATATCATGCGGTTTTTCCATGGGATAAAGTAAATTGGAAATGCCTTTTTATCGCGATGCGTCGTGTGAACTAAATGATTTCTTCTGTCTAAAACATGTGCGAGAGGCACTTCAAAAGCGCTTTCAACCTCATTTTTGTCAATAATCGGTGTAAAGTCAGGATTTACAAAGCCAACAACTGGCGCAATTTCATATCCGCTGATTGTTCGGTATCTAGGCAACATTCCTACTACGTCTACGTGAGTAGCGGGTAAACCAACTTCTTCTTCAGCTTCTCTAAGTGCCGCGTCAAAAAAAGAATTGTCAGCTTCGTCGACCGCTCCGCCTGGAAAGCTGATTTGACCTGGGTGATGCTTGAGGTGGTGCGCTCGTTCGGTAAGCAGTAATTGAAGCGAATTCCCATAATCTATCAGGGGGATAAGTACAGCCGCAGGGCGCCCTGTTTTTCGCAACGGAAAATCTGGCTCGGTGTGAGGCTGCCTTAAGTGGTGAAACTGTGATAGAAATTCGTTCTTTGTCATAGATATTTACTTACAACCTATATGCTTACCTTTGTGCTAGCACATTACATACAGATACTGTGCTATTGGTTAATTGATTCAAGTACTGGCAGTATTCTAGACACTTTATCTAGGGTTTCTTGATATTCTTCGCTAGAAACCGAATCTAGCACAATACCACCACCGGCCCAGCAATGTAATCGACGGTTCTCTGCCAATACGGTTCTAATGCAAATACTTGAATCCATGTCTTCACGAAAACCCATATAGAACACGCTGCCACAGTAAATATTCCGGCGGTGAGGCTCTAGCTCATCGATAACTTCCATCGCGCGGATTTTCGGTGCTCCAGTTATTGACCCCCCAGGAAATGCTGATGCCAGAAGCGATAAAGGCGAAGAAGATTCATTCAATTCACCAGTTACCGTACTTACTAAATGGTGCACAGCCTGATAACTTTCAAGAGCAAAGAGTGCGGGTACGTTCACCGAGTGAGGTTTGCAGTGCTTTGAAATATCGTTGCGCAGCAGATCTACAATCATAAGATTTTCTGCACGGTCTTTTTCTGCTGAGAGCAAGCTCTGAGCACTGGCGGCATCTTCTTCTTTGTCTTCAAATCGCGGGCGTGTACCCTTTATCGGTTTTGTTTCTACAACCCCATCTTTAACGCGTAGAAAGCGTTCTGGTGAAATGGAAGCAATACAGCCTTGGGGAAGGTTATAAAAGGCTGAAAATGGCGCTTGATTTTGATTGCGTAGCTCACAATATGCTTGCCACATATTCCCTTC
The DNA here is from genome assembly GCF_017849675.1 of Alteromonas sp. AO-Serp. NCBI lineage: Bacteria > Pseudomonadati > Pseudomonadota > Gammaproteobacteria > Alteromonadales > Alteromonadaceae > Alteromonas > Alteromonas sp. AO-Serp. The sequence continues at coordinate 10,689 of NZ_JAFLMX010000074.1, read as the reverse complement.
AAACGCTGCGCTAAAACGTTGCGCCATATTTACTTGGTAGCAATCACCGGCACGCAAATAGGCGTGTATTTTATCCAAACAAGCTTCATATTCCGTTTTAGACAAATTTGATTCGAACCGCGACGTTAACTTGAATTTTGGCTCAGGTGTTTCGTCGTTGAACGAAGAAAAAAACTGAGTCAGCGGTTGACTGTCAACGGAGCAATAATAGATATAACCTGTTTTTGTATCTTCAATAAGTGAACGAAGATAAAGGCCAACCGCGAAATCAGGGGTTTCGTAGTCATCTTTGGCGATGCTTGGCATGGTTTCATAAAAGCGCCCAGTATCATAGCCTGCCATACCAGCCACACCGATAATGAAAGGGAGGTGCGCTGTATTTACACTGGCATGTATCTCCACATTTGAAACGCGCGCATGTAAGTGTGATTGCACCGCTTCAAAGGGGGTCAATGTCAATTGCTGACGCTTTGAAGTGTTTAGTTCGATGAGTTGAACCTTATCACCTTTTGCTTCGATAACTGCGGAAGGTGAAAATGCCATAATATTGAAGCGTCCTTCACTTTTCGACGAACCAGAAGTATCGAGTAAAAGAGAATATGGGCGTGTAGAGACTCGCTTAAAAAGTGCATTGAAAACGGCTGTGTTCTCGTCACAATTTAGCGCTAATTTATCGGCTAATTCCTCTGCAGTGAAACGGGAAACATGAACGTGAATAGTATCTGCGTGTGACATAGGTGTTTTCTGTACTTCTTTTTTTTATCGTGGGCGTTTGATGCTTGAATTAAGCACAAACTTCCTTCTATTTTTAACTGGCGTTAACAAATAAGGGCTAATAACCGATCACATTAGGCTGCTTTTTCAGATATCCCTTCAGCATAGTTTTTAAAAATGACTGGAATTAGCCACAAGCACATGGTTTTACATGGTGCGTTGTCTTTAGATGCGCTAGTATACGCTTTTTTAGCTAGCTAAGACCACGAAAGCCAAATAAAAAGAGGATGTCATGACCGTTATCCGTCAACAAGACTTCATTGACAGCATTGAAGATGCCCTGCAATTTATTTCTTATTATCACCCGCTCGATTACGTTAAAGCCGTAGAAGAAGCCTATAAAAAGGAAAAGAGCCAAGCCGCGAAAGACGCGATGGCGCAAATTCTTATCAACTCACGCATGTCTGCAGAGGGTAAGCGCCCTTTGTGTCAAGACACGGGGATCGTAACCTGTTTTGTTAAAGTTGGTATGGGTGTGACGTGGGATAAAACTGACATGACCGTTCAAGAAATGGTTGATGAAGGTACACGTCGTGCATACCTTAATCCAGACAATCCACTTCGCGCCTCAATCGTTGCTGACCCTGCCGGTGCGCGCAAAAACACCAAAGACAATACGCCATCTGTTGTGCATATCGACATGGTAGCGGGTGAAAAGATCGAAGTGATGATCGCGGCTAAAGGCGGCGGTTCTGAAAACAAGTCTAAAATGGTAATGCTTAACCCAAGCGATGATATTGCTGACTGGGTAGTAAAAACTTTGCCGACGATGGGGGCAGGCTGGTGCCCTCCAGGTATGCTGGGAATAGGTATTGGCGGTACGGCTGAAAAAGCAGCGGTACTTGCAAAAGAAAGCCTTATGGACCCAGTAGACATCCAAGAGCTTATAGAGCGCGGCCCGCAAACTACCGACGAAAAACTTCGCTTAGAAATTTTTGACCGCGTAAATAAGTTGGGTATCGGTGCGCAAGGCCTAGGTGGTTTAACGACCGTTGTTGACGTTAAGATTAAGTCGCTACCTACTCACGCTGCGTCAAAACCTGTAGCAATGATCCCAAACTGTGCGGCGACTCGTCACGCACATTTTTATCTAGATGGTTCGGGTCCAGCGGAGCTTACGCCACCTAAATTAGAAGATTGGCCAGAAGTAACTTGGGAAGTGAGCGAAAACACTCGCCGCGTTAACCTTGATGAAGTAACAAAAGAAGACATCCAAGAGTGGAAAGTAGGCGAAACGGTACTGCTGTCAGGTAAGATGCTTACCGGTCGTGATGCTGCTCACAAGCGCATTCAAACCATGATGGAAAATGGTGAAGGTTTACCAGAGGGCGTTGATCTAACTAACCGCTTTATCTATTACGTTGGTCCTGTTGACGCTGTAGGTGACGAAGTGGTTGGTCCGGCTGGCCCGACAACGGCTACCCGTATGGATAAGTTCACTGACATGATGCTAGAGAAAACAGGCCTTATTGGCATGATTGGAAAAGCAGAGCGTGGTCCAGCAACCGTTGATTCAATTGCTAAACACAAAGCGGTTTATCTAATGGCAGTTGGAGGTGCAGCGTACCTTGTATCTAAAGCCATTAAGAAATCTCGTGTCGTAGCATTCGAGGACTTAGGTATGGAAGCAATTTACGAGTTCGACGTAGAAGACATGCCAGTAACCGTTGCAGTAGACAGCACGGGTGCCAATGCTCACAAAAATGGTCCGGCCATTTGGAAAGCAAAAATTGAAGAGCTTGATGCCTCGCTATCTAAATAGAGAGGAAGACAAAACTTAAGGTGAGCCGTTCTGCTTAAGAAAGCTAATTAGGTTTTTCATCACAGTATAAAAAACGGGTGCAATAGCACCCGTTTTGATTTGTGTAGTTTCATTTTTTCAAAGGATTACGTGCTAGACGTTTTGCCCCAATTTCATTTTAAATTTATACCAGTTGGTATATTTATCTGATTTTGTTTATAGTGCTGTACAAAATAACAGTATGAACGTGCACTATGTTAATTAACCTTATTTCTAGCGAGCCCATTTCCTTTCTTATAGCCTTCGTAAGTGTGTGTGCTTTTTCACTTTATTCATTTATTCGAGGCCAGGCGAATGCCACCAAGATAGCGCAGCTTTCGCAAATCAATGAGCAGCTACAAAATGATTTGAATAGCGAGCGTATTGCTATTGCCAAGCTTCAAGCACAAAACGAAGCGCACCAAGCAAGAATTCAGGCGCTTCATGCTGCGCATGAAGATAAGCTTGCGTCTATGAATGCATCTGAACAACGTCTGCATACGCAATTCGAAAATCTAGCAAATCGCATATTCGAAGAAAAGCAACAGCGTTACACGCAACAAACAAAACACAATATAGAAGCTGTTTTGGCGCCATTCAAAAACGAGTTAGATGGTTTTAAACGTCAAATCTCAGAACAACACATACGTGAGGGGCAGGAGCGAGCCTCACTTAAAACAGAGATTCTAAGTTTAAAGGCTCTCAACCAGAAAATTACGGAAGAAGCTGCAGCGCTGACCAATGCACTAAAAGGTGACAATAAAAAGCAAGGAAACTGGGGCGAAGTAGTGCTTGAGCGGATACTCAAAGAATCTGGTTTACGCGAGGGTCATGAATTTGAAACACAAATGTCAGCAACATCAGAGAACGGCAAGCGATTTCAACCAGATGTCGTGGTGCATTTGCCAAATGATAAAGATGTGATCATAGATTCAAAAGTAAGTTTGGCGGCCTATGAAAGGTATTACAACTGTGATGATGAAGCTGAGAAAGCGCAATTTTTAAGTCAACATGTGGCTTCTATAAAAGGGCACATCAAAGGCTTAGGCGCGAAGGACTACCAAACGCTGAAAGGCATAAAGACACTGGATTATGTGTTACTTTTCATTCCCATTGAGCCTGCATTTCTGATTGCTGTCGAAGAAGAACCAGATTTAGTCACAATGGCACTTAATCACAATATCATGTTGGTTAGCCCAACTAATTTACTGGTTGCACTGCGTACTATTAATAACATTTGGCAGTATGAGTACCAAAATCAAAACGCACAGCTTATTGCGGAACAAGCAGCAAAGCTTTATGACAAGTTCGTTGGGTTTGTGACGGATATGGAAAAAGTAGGTAAGTCGATGGATACCGCTCACGCAAACTACGAACAAGCAATGAATAAGTTAACCAGTGGAAGAGGGAACTTGGTAAGGCAAATAGAAAAGTTTAGAGAACTTGGCGTACAACCCAGTAAGCGAATGTCTCAGCACTTACAGCAACTTTCTCAAGACGATTAAAAAAGGCCGCAATTGCGGCCTTTTTTCTCTTATCAAAAAACGTTATGAACGTTTCATGCGTCTACGTAGGTAAACTGCTGGAGCAAGAAGCAATGCAATCCAGCCCATTGAACCACCAGACTTATCGTTAACGCGAATAGTCACGCTTTCTGTAGTAGTTTCAATACCATCTGAAGCCGTTACTTGAACCGTTACACGGTTAGACTGTTCGTTACTAGGCGCTGTATCAGTGAACGAAGTGCGCTCTACACCGTTAATGGTGATAGTCACGTCGTCTCCGTCTGCGTCAGTTGCAGAAGCAGTTACAGTGTAAGACTGACCTTCATCAACGCTAGTTGGAGCAGATATTGAAATAACTGGAGCATCTTGCACACCTGCAACCGCTACAGTTACTGTGCCTTCACCAACAATTTCACCTTCAACTGGCTCTTCGTTTTCATCAATTGTACCTTCAACACGAACGGTGTATGTAAATGAATCTTCACCGAAGAAGTCAGTATTTGGTGCATACGTTACTGTTCCATCATCATTTACAGTTACTGTGCCATTTGCTGGCTCACCAGAAATTACAACTGTTGATGGATCAAGAGGCGCTTTATCAATAGTGATAGGCGTAAACGTACGGAACTCACCAGACAGAGAGTCCATGGTGAATTTATTGATGATTGTGCTGTCCATTTCGTTAGCAAGAATGTTAGCCGTTACCGACGCATCTTCGTTAACTGACAACATGTCGTCCATATACTCACTAGATGGAACAACAGTACCTGCGTAACTGATAGTAACTTCGTCACCCGCATTAGCAGTTAGTACAAATTCGTCACCTTCAACTGGAAGGGTACCTTGAAGGCCCGCAGATGTTAGTGCAGCGTATGTTGTACCAACGCTACCTGAAATGTTTTCGGCACCAACTACCGTTGCGTAAACAGGTGAGTCCATTGGACCATATACAAAGTTTACGTTGCCTGTTTCGTACTCAAACCACAACTGGAAGTTAAAGCTTGTGCCATCTTCATTCCAAATTTGAGCGTTTTCCCACTCAACAACAAAGTGACCTGTTGTAAGGCTTACTGCGTAGATATTACCAGCGCCTGCACCGCCACCCGCAAGGTCAAAATCAGTCCAATAAGGTGCGACAATATTGTTTGGCTCACTTAGGCTTGGCAATACTTCTGCAAACGGTGTAGTAATGTTGCCAGAGCTTGTACCTAAAGATACAAAACCATTAGATGAAATCTGCATGGTTGTGTATTCGCTACCTAAGTAAGTGATAGTGCGAGGTAGGCTTACTTCAATTGAAGCGTCATCACACGAACCAGAGCACTCTAGCGGCGCAACACCAATAGATGCCATTGGTACGTAACGGTCAAGTCCAAAACCTTCAAGTATGTCACCAATAGTAGTATCTGCGTTCATCGAGAAAGAAGCAGTGTTAAGTGCGCCTTCCCAATATACGGTACCTGAGTCAGCGTCATAGCTTACTGGCTCTTGGTTTCCGTTTTTAACAGCAGAAATTGTAGAAGGGTTAATCGCATATTTGTGGTCAATTTCACCCGTGATGCTGATCATACCAGTTACGTCAGTGTTAGTAGCAAACGCTTCGGTTACTACCAATTCACCTTCAGCTGCTACTTGCGTGCTTACATCGCTATCAAACAATGATGGTTCATCACTGCTAATAGGATAGATAGCTACTGGGATGAAGTAATCGGTTGTTGTGTCGTCAGTGTCTGCCCAATTAATACCACCGAAAGACCATGACCCTGTAGACGCTGTTGTTACATCTACTGCTACCATAATTTCAGCTGAAGCACCTGCTGCAAGGGTTGCCATTTGAGGTGTAACGGTTGCAGAAATAGCTGAGTCATTAAACATTGCTGTAGCATCGACTGTAACTTCTTCATCGCTGGTGTTTGTTACAGTGATAGACATTTCGCAGTTCAGGTAGCAGTTACCGTCTACTAAGCTTAAATCGCTATAAGTTAGCTCTACCGTTGTTGCACGAGGAAGATCTAAACGACCTGCACCCATGTCAAAGTTGTCTGCTGCGGTAGACGCATCTTCTTTCAAAATATCGCGAATTGAAGAAGTAACAAGCGCACTCTTTATCTGCTGTGCAGTCCAATCAGGATGCATTTGCTTAAGAAGTGCAGCTGCACCAGCTACGTGTGGCGATGCCATTGAAGTACCGTTCTTGAACGAGAAGTTCTGGTCTTCGTGTCCTGGTGCATCCGGTGATTCGCCAGAGAAGATGCGAGTACCAGGAGCAGCAATATTAGGCTTAAGGAACGTCGGGTCGCCGTTAGGACCGCGAGAGCTGCTTTCATTCATGATGTCAGCAAGGCTGTCTGAAACAACGCGAACAATATCGCTACCGATAGTTACATTTAGTGACTCTTCAGTAGTTTCAGCTAGGTTAGCAAGCGCTAAACCTGGTGTAGCAGGAAGCATAAGTGATGGAATTGTTTGAGCTTCACTTAAGCCGCCCATTAATATTGGCGCTTCACCGCGTCCATCAACGTTATGAATAAGAACAGCAGTTGCTCCCGCTGCCTCTGCGTTTTCAATTTTAGTCACGAAACCACACGTACCACGGCTGATAAGCGCAATTGCACCTTCGAACGCGCCCGCAGCAAATGCATCACAACCTTCAACGTTTGCCGCATCTACTTCGCCTGCATAAACAACAGGTGCAGTAATTGGGCTATCAAATACAATGGCAGGGTTGCCGACTGAGTAAAGGGCCGGAATAGAACCTAAAGTGGTATCGCCTTCAACGGTCACCTCGTTTGCGAACAAACGACCCGTTGTTGTATTTGCGACCGTTATTACGTCTTCTGAACAACCAGGACAGCCAATAGTGCCAGCACCCGGACCATCGTTACCCGCTGCAAAAACGGTAACAACGCCCGCATCGTGCATGGCTTCAAGTACGTCTTCATATACTGAGCCGTTAGGGTTTCCACCTGCACCGCCACCCCACGAGTTATTTACAATGTCAGCACCATCTGTAAGCGCAGCTTCAAGCATAGAAAGCAGCATTGAAGAAGCACCGCTAGAAGAAGCAGGGTTAGCTGGTGTGGCATACAAACCTTTGTAAACCATTAGATAAGCAGCTGGCGCAACACCAGAGATTTCAGCTTCTGCGCCATCGCGCTCTGCCATTACCCCGTAATTACCTACAGCTGTACCTGCAACGTGCGTACCGTGTCCATTGAATCCTAGCGGGCTCTCGTATTCTTCTTCAACAACAGAGAAGCCTTCTACGATGTCTGCTGCGCGAGCAACAATTAGTTTATTGTTACAAAAATCAGGAACTTCTGAACAGTAGTCGTCAGTAGGAAGTGTCGCAGCATCAGGTGCTGTAAAATTTTCACCACTGAATAAAGGGTTTTCTGGACGAATACCACTATCGATGATCGCCACTTTCACGCCTGCACCGGCGCTTTCCTTCCCGCCGAACTGTTCCCACGTTTGAACTGCACCGATCAGATCCAAACTCGCGTCCATTTGGGCATGGTGTACTAAGTCTGGGTATACCGCTTTTACCGTTGAAAGGCTGGAAAGCTTATCAAGTGCACTTTTTGAAACGATACCCGCAAAACCATTAAATGCTGCTGTGTAAGACATGTCAGCTTTGAATGACTTATCGAATGACTTGATAGACTGGATAACCGATTGCTGTTGAGCTTCAAGGAAAGATTGATATTCCTTCGCTGCATTTGACTTGAAATTTACCTTTTGACCTTTGTGGGCAGCCATGCTGCTTACACTTGGATTTACTGCGCTGAATTGCGCCATAGGCACGTCAGTAAGTTGTACGATAACACGTACGCTATCACTATCCGCTTGGATTGCATTTGCAAGAATATTCTTTTTGTCGAAGGATGCTTCGATGGCGTTACGTTGTTCAACGCTGTGGCCAGATAATTGATTTGATATTGCTAGTGCACCAAAGGCTGAGCCTGCTAATGCGGTAGCAATAACCGTACTAAGGATTGTTTTTTTCATAATTATTCTCGTGTGAATAGTTCCCTGGAGCCCAACGATTTTTTTGTTTGCTTAAAAGGTCATTCGCCTTTTTTAAAACGCAACTTATCGCTGTGACTATCTATTACTAGCACACTTTTTTCTTTTTGTAACGTGTGTTTCTGCAATACACAATTTACACATTTTGTTACATTTAACGACGATTAGTCGTTGCATAGATAACTTCCTTTTTTCATTGAAGTTCTAAGCAGTAGATTATTGGATATATAAGCGTTTGAAACGTTAGAACCTCTATTACTGGATGTGAATGAGAAATGACTGTCCTACTCGATTTTCATATTTTTTACATGGGGTTTACGTTTTTAGGACGAATATCCTTTTCATTTAGACTAATTGAGTATGTCTATTTCACCCATTTGAAAAAATGCCAATGAATAAGTAGGACGCTCCTGCATTTTCTCAACTAGCATATTGTTATCACTATAAGTCGCTATTAACCCTCATATTTAAGGGGAACAAACGTGAAAGACAGAAATCATTTGGCCGAAGTAAAAACAACAAATAAGGTCGAAATTATTACTAAAGGGGTTGTTGATATCCCAATGCTGCAAATCCTTTCTGCCGAAGGTGAACTCATTGAAAAAGCAGTTGAACCTGACCTCAGCAAAGAAGAAGCATTAAAAATATTTAATACCATGCATTACATTCGAGTATTGGATGAACGTATGGTGGGTGCACAGCGCCAAGGTCGTATTAGTTTTTACTTGGCCAGTACAGGTGAAGAAGCGGCGTCAGTAGCAAGTGCAGCAGCACTATCAGATGACGACATGATCATGTCTCAGTACCGTGAGCAAGGCGCTTTAGCCTACCGCGGGTACACCACAGAACAATTCATGAACCAAATGTTTAGCAATAAAGACGATCCTAACAAAGGACGTCAAATGCCTATCCATTATGGTGACAAGCCACTTAACTTCATGACTATATCTTCACCACTAGGCACACAGATCCCTCAAGCATCTGGATATGCCTATGGCCAAAAAATGTCAGGTAAAGATGTGGTTACTATCTGTTACTTCGGTGAAGGTGCAGCGTCGGAAGGAGACTTCCACGCAGGGCTAAATATGGCCGCTGTACTAAACTGCCCAGTAATCTTCTTTTGCCGAAATAATGGCTACGCCATTTCAACACCAGCAGAAGAGCAATTCGCGGGTGACGGCATTGCTTCTCGTGGCTTAGGTTACGGTATTAAAACTATCCGTGTTGATGGTAACGATGTGTTAGCCATTCATGCAGCTACTAAAGAAGCCCGTCGTATCGCCATTGAAGAAAAGTGTCCTGTACTTATTGAAGCCATGACTTATCGCTTAGCGGCGCACTCCACGTCAGACGACCCAACAGGCTATCGCTCTCGTGAAGAAGAAGATAAGTGGCGTGCAAAAGACCCTATCGCTCGTATGGCGAAATGGTTAGAAAGCAAAGGCTGGTTTGACGAGGCTGAGAACCAAAAGCGCGTCGATAAAGCAAGACAAGACGTTTTAGCAGCAATGAAGAGTTGTGAAAAGACTGACGTATGTGCCATTGAAGACATTGTCGAAGATGTATACGACACAGCACCTTGGCACTTAAAAGAACAACTCAGTGAATTGAAAGCGCATATTAAGAAGTACCCGAAGATGTACCCTAAAACAGCAGGGAGAGTAAAATAATGGCTAAGATGAATCTACTTCAAGCAATTAATAATGCACTCATCACAGCCATGACCGAAGATGAGAAAGTAATGGTCTTTGGTGAAGACGTGGGCCATTTTGGTGGCGTGTTCCGTGCAACCAGTCACCTTCAAGAAAAATTTGGTAAGGCGCGTTGCTTTAACACGCCGCTTACTGAACAAGGCATTATTGGCTTCGCGAACGGCTTGGCCTCACAAGGCTCTGTACCTATTGCTGAAATTCAATTTGGTGATTACATTTTCCCTGCATTCGATCAAATTGTGAATGAGACGGCTAAATGGCGCTACCGTTCAGGCGGTCAGTTCGATGTTGGTACGCTAACAATTCGTACACCTTATGGTGGCGGTATCGCAGGCGGCCACTACCACAGTCAATCACCAGAGGCATTCTTCGCTCACTGCCCAGGGTTAAAGATTGTTATCCCTCGTGACCCTTATCAGGCGAAAGGTTTGTTACTTGCATCAATTCGCGATAAAAACCCCGTATTGTTTATGGAGCCTAAACGTCTATACCGCGCTTCTGTATCGGACGTGCCAGAGGAAGATTACGAGTTGCCGCTAGGTAAAGCGGATATTGTTCAAGAGGGTAGCGATATTACCTTACTTGGATGGGGTGCCCAGATAGAAATACTGCAAAAAGCAGCAGAAATGGCCCTTGAAGATGGTGTGTCATGCGAAATCATCGATTTGCGCAGCATATTACCGTGGGATGTAGAAACCGTTATGCAATCTGTTATGAAAACAGGTCGCCTATTGATAAACCACGAAGCGCCGCTAACGGGGGGCTTTGCGAGTGAAATTGCAGCAAGCATTCAGGAGCGTTGTTTCTTATACCTAGAAGCGCCTATTGCAAGAGTATGTGGCTTAGATACGCCATATCCATTGGCACATGAAAAAGAATATATGCCAGA
>NZ_JAFLMX010000280.1:0-2272 GCF_017849675.1 Alteromonas sp. AO-Serp | reverse complement strand
TTGTCAAAACAGATTTCCAAATGCGCTAATCCTTCGTCGCACATGAAAGGAAGAATAATTTTAGCACCATCAACCTGGTGACTAATCGTATGTTGCTTTCCTGATACAACGATGGGTGTTGCCATTCCAAACTCGTAACCCCGCTCAGCAAGGTCTCGTTTTGCGTTACCGCAAATCATGTTGGTAACTTCGCCAACCATGTCGCCTACTTCTGCATCAAGCTTCTCAGGGCGCTCTCCAACCATTCTCTCCATTATGGTCAGGGCCAAAGACTCGTCAAAAGTAATAGACATCGAGCCGCGAACGTCAGGGCCCACCATGCCAATTAGCCCCGATACATCGCCTTTGGCGATATCACTTTGTTTGCGCTTGGGCTTGCCAGGGGTCAATTTAGTTTGAGCCATGGTTTCAAGCACGTTCAAAAGACCAGCAATAAACGGGTTCACAAAATCAGCATTCATGTACACTCTCCTGGGCAGCGTGATCTTCCGTTTGTTGACAATCGGCACATAATCCATGGGCCTCTATAGTTTGTTTCGATACTTTGAATCCGTGTTGCTTTGCTTGGCTATCAAGGGTCTCTTGAAGACCTTCAGATTGAATTTCAGCAACATCACCACAGCTGTCACAAATTAGAAACTGAACAGGGTGGTTACAACCAAAATGATAGCAGGCCACAAACGCATTGGTAGACTCTAAACGGTGAATAAACCCAAAATCGAGAAGAAAATCAAGGGCGCGATAGACTGTCGCAGGTTTGGCACTAGACTCTGTTTCTTTCAGTGAGTCGAGTAGTTCATAAGCACCCATAGGGCCGTGCTTTGAAACAAGAATTTCGTACACCTTTTCTCTAAGCGGTGTGAATCTGGCGCCGCGTTGCTCGCAATAAGCCCGTGCCTTATGAATAAGTGTGGTTTTGTTCATTGATGATAACCGTAAACTCGACTTTCATTGTTATATTAAAGCGTCACTTCTGGATCACGTTTTTTAGTGTGTACATGAGCTATTAACTCATCTTCCAAGGAGAAACGCTCTTCTAATGTCTCACCAAGCTTGGCTAGCGCTGAGTCAAATTCAGCTGCCTGCTCGGGCGTTACTGCTTGTGCAAACGTATCATTAAATGCGAGTGCTGCGTCAGTGGTTTTTGTCAATCTGGGGTAAAGTTTATCTCGTAGTGCAAGGCCTTCATTGTCGTTTTCAACCAACATATCGAAAACCTCAAAGTGTCCTACCGACAAATAATCGAGTAATGCGCTGCAAAAGTTGTCTATTTCATCTGGGTCAGGTAAACACTCGCTTCGCTTGTTAATACCTGCTAGTTCACAGAAAGAAACTAACAGTGCCTGTCTGTCCATTAACCAGCGGTCAATAACCTGGCTTTTCCCGCCCCATTTTGATTTAACGCTTTCTAACTGTTGCAACATTTTGATGTGTTACCCGTTTAGCGACAATAAGTTTCAGTATAACACTGTGCACTAGCGACACAAATTTTGCGCGAAAAAGTTCGTTTCAAAATGTATGGTGGCGATCTATACGCTCAGTATTTAGTGTAGTATGAAGCATTAAAGAACAGGAGTGATGTGCAATGATGATAAAGTTGGATGAGGCGAAACTAGCTGCTCAGCAAGCCCTGTGGGTAGTTTTTAGTCGCGGCAAAATTGTAGTACAAGAATCGTCTGAGTCTATCCCCATTGCTTATCTGAGTGATATTCCATTTTTAGCATCTTATGTCGATGAAATTCATCAACTTCCGCCGCTCAATGAGACGGCGCATAGAGACCTGCCCGTATACGTCGTTGATTTGGGCGCTGAGCATGTTGAGGAACCCGGTTGGGAACGGGTATCGCTTAGACAGCTTCTTTTTGCCGAATACGATATAGCCTTTTCCGTTATTGGGCGAGCCTGGCAATACATCCATTTCTTGCGTACTCATCAATTTTGCGGGCAATGTGGAGCCAAGACTGAACGCGTAGATTGGGAAATGGCAATGCATTGTCACCGCTGCCAACATCGCAGTTATCCAAGAGTGTCTCCCTGTATCATTGTTTCTATACACGACAGCGAAAAAATACTTTTGGCCAAAGGCGTTCGCCATCGAGAATCTAATATGTATTCAACTCTTGCTGGCTTTGTAGAAAGTGGTGAAAGTCTGGAGCAAGCGGTCCACAGAGAAGTTTTCGAAGAAGTTGGCGTTAAGGTTAAAAACTTGCGCTATTACAATAGTCAGCCATGGCCATTTCCACATTCCTTAATGGTCGGGTTTATTGCCGAG
>NZ_JAFLMX010000260.1:0-35576 GCF_017849675.1 Alteromonas sp. AO-Serp | reverse complement strand
CTCAACTACACCCAATTTAAAAGCTAATGTGTAATCACGCTGTGTGCGCTTAGGTCTTTGATTACTTGAAGTTGTCATAAAGAAGTCCTCTTTATGTCAACGTATTTTAGGACGGGACAGTGAAGTATAAAAAAGCGGCTTTAAAAGCCGCTTTTTTGTATAAGATGTTGATTGCATGACATGAGGTGGCGTTAGTTTATTTCCCAATTACGCCACATGCTACGCGGTCACCACCGCCACCTAACTTTTTAGGTGAATCAGAGTAATTGTCGCCACCTGCGTGAATCATTAAGGCGCGGCCTTCAATATCATCTAACTCAAGCTCTGGTGCAAAGATAGGCTGGGTTGCGTTTCCATTTTCATCAACATAAAGCACGGGTAGATCGCCCTCGTGACCCTTTTCAGACCAAGGAGCACGGTGTTTACCGGTATCTTCTGGATCGAAATGGCCGCCCGCTGCGCCGCCCAACACTTTTTTTCCATCTGTCATTGCTGGTGAACAATCACCATTTTGATGAACATGAAAACCATGAATGCCCGGGGTTAACCCTGACAGATTTGGCGTAAATACTACACCGTCATCATCATAACTGCTCACCACTACTGAGCCCATGCTCATCCCTGTTTCCAGGTTATTCATTATCACTTCTTTTCCATCACTATCATGATGACCTGCGAAACTGCTCGCACTTAACATTAATGTCAGTGAACCTGCTAAGGTAGATAATAAACGTTTCTTCATCGTGTTCTCCTTCACTCAATTATTAACGAATTTGTTAAAAGCATTGAAGTGAGATGAGCATAAAGTGAACCATTGTGGCGCATAACTCAGGGATACTACGCAAGACTAGGAATACTAGGGCGTTGAAGCGACAACCGAGTTGTGTGTTAGCGCATAGCTACTGGCATTTACGGAAATCATTATATTGGTTACGTGAAAAAGTTACCGACCATTACCTTATCTTTTTGGCTTTTCCTTATTATTTTCACTCTTTTTGAAGGTAGCCTCTTTATATAGTCTTTGGATATGGAGCCTCTCCATAAGTAGGCGGTACTGTCATACAGAAGTTACAGTGTTAAAACTCAGTAACAATATGGCAGTAGCACTTTTTTCCTATTCGACTTACAGTTAGCTCACATTACATAAGCAAGGGCATAGGTATGTATACACTTTACGGATATCCGAAAACTCGCTCGGTTCGCGTGGCATGGGCACTGGAAGAGCTAGGTTTACCTTTTGAGTACAGCTTAGTTGACTTAAAACAAGGGCAACACCTGTCAGAAGAATATAAAGCCATCAGTCCTGCCTCTAAAATCCCAGCGCTTTCGACGCCGGAAGGTACCTTGACGGAATCGGCGGCTATCGTCACTTTTTTAGCTGAACGTCACGGCATGCATGAATTCATTCCTGAGCCTGGTAGCTTCGAGCGAGCCAAATATGAAGAAATGATGTTGTTTCTTACCAATGAGTTAGAGCAACCGATTTGGAATTTGGCAAAGCACACCTTTGCATTGCCCAAAGAGCAAAGACTTGAACAAATGCGTGATGTAGCGGTGTGGGAGTTCAAGCGCGTGTTGCCTGTATTTTCTTCTATGCTGGGCGATAAAGAATTTGTATGCGGCACCATGTTTACCATGGCTGACATAATAGCAGGTCATATTTTGGCGTGGGCAAAAGGCAGCAAGCTAGATATCACGCTAGACGGTAAAACAGACAATGTAGCCGCGTACGCGCAACGCGTGTTAGGCCGTGAGGCGTATGAAAGGGCGTGGCGAAAAGAGATGGATCATTTGCCTGAATAAACAGTGCATCCTGAAAAACCTTAAATGAATAGATACCGTGTGAAGATGTGGCTAATTAAGTAAACGTTGAATTGCATTGTACAGCCGGTATGCCTGATATCTGGCGTCAGGTACGCATTATTAGGTTTAAATGCGCTTGTCACGCGGTATATAGAATCAAGAAAACACATAACGACAGCGCTTTTTTTTGCGAAATATACGCAAAAACAGCGAAGAAATAACAAGGGAACAAAAAATGAAAGCATTCAAAACACTACTTGTAAGTAGTGCAGTAACCATGGCACTGGGCCTTAGCTCAGCAGTGGCACATGAACACGGCAACGCAAATGTGCAGAGTTCATCAAAAAGTACTTCAGTGTCAAAAGAAGCGTCTGAGCACGAAAAACTTTTTGCGTTATTTGCAGCCGCTGACCAGCGTGATATTGAGCTAAACCCAATCATGGCCATTTTTCGCGGCGACATGCGTTACGCAGACAGAATGGGCGACTTCTTAACAGACTCTCACGCTTTAGCGGGAAAGACAGCGACATTGCTGAATTTGTCAGAGCTTAAACAAATTGACCGCAGTAAGTTAAGCGACACCGATAAACTCGCCTACGACGTATTTAAATACAACGAAGAGCGCTCGCTAAAAATGTCTACCGACGAGATTGAAGCGCTAACGGAAGTGCGTCCTGTTAATCACTTCAGTGGGTTCCACACCTTCTACCCGACCTTCGCGAGCGGAAAGGGCGCAGCGCCATTTAAAACAGTAGAAGATTACGAAAATAACTTATCTCGCCATAAGGATTACATTGCTATTTCTGACCGCGCTATCGGAAAGTTCCGCGAGGGCATGGAAAGCGGTGTTCTTGAAACTAAGCTGACAATCGATCGCGTGATCAAGCAGTTCGATACTCAGCTGGCTATCCCAATTAAAGAGTCACAGTTTTGGGGGCCAATTACTATGTTCCCAGAAAGTTTCTCTGACGAAGAAAAAGCCCGTTTAACCGCTGACTACGAGAAAGCGACGCAAGAGATTTACGATGCAACCACGCGTATGCGCGACTTCCTTCGCGATGAGTATTTGCCTATTGCACGTGAAAGCATTGGCCTTAGCGATATGAAAGGTGGTGCAAAGCTTTATCAATTGATGGTGGAAGGTTCAACGACACTACCAATGACGCCTGATGAACTGCATAACCTTGGTTTAAAAGAAGTTAAGCGTATCAAAAATGACATGCTTGAAATTAAGGACGAAGTGAAGTTTGAAGGGACATTAAACGAATTCTTCGACTATGTACGTACCGATCCTAAGTTCAAGCCTGAAAGCCGTGAAGCGCTAACACAGAGCTATTACGATATTGGCCGTGAAGTTGATGAGAAAATTGATCAGTATTTTTCACTGTTGCCGAAGTCTGAGCTAGAAATCAAACCCTACGACCCTGCTATCGAGCAATTCAGTGCGGGTGGATCATATCAGCCGGGCACGCCAGACGGCTCTCGTCCAGGTACTTTCTACTTTAATGCCTACGATTTGCCTAGCCGCTTAACCACCGGCAACGTTACCTTGTATCTACACGAAGGCGCTCCAGGTCACCATTTCCAAGTGAGTCTAGCGCAAGAAAATGAAGCGCTACCTTCATTCATGCGCTTTAGCTTCCTACCAGCCTTCGGTGAAGGTTGGGCGCTGTATTCTGAAACGCTAGGGTATGAAATGGGGTTCTTTGACGATCCATGGAATCGTTATGGAACGCTTCAAGATGAGCAGTTGCGCGCCATGCGTTTGGTGGTAGACACAGGTATTCACGCGAAAGGTTGGACCCGCGAACAAGCCATCGACTTTATGCTTGATAACTCAGGCATGACCCGCACAGAAGTTGTTGCCGAGGTAGAGCGTTATATTGCGATCCCGTCGCAAGCGCTATCTTACAAAGTGGGCGCGCTTAAAATTCAAGAATTGCGCGCGCGCGCGGAGAAGGCATTAGGTGATGATTTCGATATCCGTGAGTTCCACGCACAAGTGTTAAACACGGGCGGCATTCCACTTGCTATTCTTGAACAGAAAATTGATCGCTGGATCGCTAGTCAAAAAAGTTAAGGAATAATATTTTTATTTAAACTTTTTACAGCGCAATCAGCGTTAGGTTAAGAACAGTAAAAAGCCGATATTTGACGTAAAGCCAGTAATATTCTGTATTACTGGCTTTTTTCTTTTTGCGACTAATGGCAGTGATATTGTTCAAAAGCTTCACTAGAGTATTAATTGGTATAAGTGAACAATGGTTACGAAATTTAAGGGAGAATAAAGTGGAGTTAGGGCTATTTTCGTTAAGTTTAACGGTTAAAGACATCAACAAGTCGAAGACGTTTTATGAGGCCTTGGGCTTTGAAGCCATGCCTTCATGCGGCTCGGTGGAAGATAAATGGTTAATGATGAAAAATGGCACCACCATGATTGGGTTATTCGAAGGGATGTTTGAAGATAACATTATGACCTTCAACCCAAGTGATGTTAGGGCACTTCAGGCAAATCTAGTTGAACAAGGCATCGCTTTAGACGTGCCTGTGAAAGGCGATAGCGGCCCCGGGCATCTAATTGTTAAAGACCCGGACGGCAACGCTATCATGTTCGATCAGTTTTAAATTCGCGCTGCCAGTTCAGCGCCTTGACGGATAGCGCGTTTAGCATCAAGTTCAGCCGCTACGTCAGCACCGCCGATAATGTGCACGGTAAATCCTGCCTCTTCTAGAGGTTGTTGCAGAGGCTTAAACGGCTCCTGACCAGCACATACAATGACGTTATCGACCGGCAGTATTTTAGGCGTGTCGTTAATCAGCACGTGTAGACCTTCATCGTCCACTTTCTCGTAGCTCACGCCATTCATCATTTGAACATTGTGGTGTTTCAACGATTGCCTATGGATCCAGCCCGTAGTTTTGCCCAGCCCTTTACCTACTTTAGACGTTTTACGTTGTAGCAGATACACTTCCCGCTCAGAAGGCTCTATGGCTTTTTCTTTTAGTGCGCCAGGAGCAGAATAATCTTTATCTATACCCCAGTGCGCTAGCCACTTTTCTTTATCTTTGGCTAGATTTTCGTGTTCTACCAGGAATTCCGCTACATCAAAACCAATGCCGCCAGCGCCAACAATAGCCACTTTCTTGCCTACTGGCTTGTGGTCGCGCAATACGTCTAAATAACTCATCACTTTAGGGTGGTCGTGCCCTTCAATTGTAAGCGTACGAGGATTAATACCGGTGGCTAGCACCACTTCATCAAACTTCTCATGGGCAAGTCTTTCAGCGTTAATCTCGGTGTTAAGGTGAACCGTAACGCCCAGGCGAGCTAGCTGATTGTCAAAGTAGCGTAGGGTTTCGTAAAACTCTTCTTTACCCGGCACTTGCTTGGCGTAATTAAATTGACCGCCAATTTCACTGGCTTTATCAAATAGATGTACCTCGTGACCGCGCTCTGCGGCATACATGGAAAACGCCAAACCCGCAGGCCCTGCACCTACTACCGCTAGTTTTTTCTTATTGTGAGTAGGGGGAAAGGTAAGTTCGGTCTCGTAGCACGCTTGTGGGTTTACCAAGCAACTTGCACGCTTTTGTTCGAATGCATGGTCTAGGCAAGCCTGGTTACAGGCAATACACGTGTTGATTAGCTTAGACTCATTGCGCATAGCCTTCGCTACAAAGTGAGCGTCAGCCAAGAAAGGTCGCGCCATCGATACCATATCAGCATGGCCTTGTGCGAGTACCGATTCTGCAACTTCAGGCGTATTGATACGGTTAGTGGTAATAAGAGGGATAGACACCTCTTTTTTCATGCGTTCGGTTATCCAGGTAAACGCCGCGCGAGGTACGGATGTGGAAATAGTAGGTACCCGCGCTTCGTGCCATCCAATGCCGGTATTAATTAGCGTAGCGCCTGCTTTTTCGATTTCTTTGGCTAAATATACAACCTCGTCCCACTTAGCGCCGCCTTCGACTAAGTCCAGCATAGACAGGCGATAAATAATAATGAAGTTAGTGCCCACTTTCTCGCGTACACCTTTTACTATTTCTATTGCCAGACGAGCCCGATTTTCTAGGCTGCCACCCCATTCATCATTTCTATGATTGGTGCGCTCACAGAAAAACTGATTTATGAGGTAGCCTTCAGAACCCATAATTTCCACGCCGTCATAGCCTGCTTGCTGGGCAAGGGCTGCACATTTTACGTAGTCTTTTATTGTGCTTCTTACGCCACGTGAGGACAATTCGCGAGGCTTAAAAGGGGTAATAGGCGACTTCATAGGTGAAGCCGAAACAGCAAGTGGGTGATAACCGTAACGGCCTGAATGCAATATTTGCATGCAAATTTTGCCGTCTTCCTTATGCACAGCGTCGGTAATAACACGGTGCTTTTTCGCGTGGCGAGAGCGGGTCATTCTGCCAGCAAAGGGCGCTACCCAACCTAAAATATTAGGGCTAATACCACCTGTTACGATTAGCCCCACACCACCTTTTGCTCGCTCAGCGTAAAACGCAGCAAGTTTGTCAAATCCGCCTTTCTCTTCTTCCAAACCTAAATGCATTGAACCCATTAGGGTACGGTTGCGAAGTTGAGTAAATCCCAAATCCAACGGAGATAATAAGTTAGGGAAGTAAGGTGAGAGTTGTTCTGAATTGTGGGCAGACTGTGGTGTAGCTGTCTGAGACGAGGGCGTATTCATAATTGTTCTCTTTTTATTTGCTATGAAGGCAGTTAGTGCATGTCGCTCTTTGCTGCGGCGCAGTGCTCATCTGTCTTTCATGACTTAAGTGCTAATGGTTACACATAATCCGACCACACTAACTTGCCCGACCAGTTGCTTTGATTATTTACCACCACATTCAATTGGTAAAGTGCAGTTACCCTATTTTTAACATAATAAAAAAGCGAGATACCGGGCTAACGGATATCTCGCTTCGTTAATCAGTGCTTTTCATCACAAGCATGAGTGCGTTACAGGTGAGCGCTTACTTATGATGTTGGCATTATTAAAGCAGTGCTCGCCTTATAAATTACTCGTCAACGTACATTTTTTGCTGAAACTTCAGCGTTTGTTTGCTGCTACCTTTTTGAACGTCAATCTCAAACCTAAAGGTTTCCTGATCGCGAAATGGCAGCACGGCAAGGTAATAGATAGCATCACCTTCTTCCACCTTTTTGAAAGTCAGCTTACGCGAGTTGCCCAACAGATTCTTAGCCGTACCTGTGACATCTGCCCGTTGCGCTTCACCGGAGACTTTGTCTAACACCGAAATGTTAACCAGCGCATTAAACTTACTTCTCACAATGCCGTAGCTAGCCGCCACTTCAGGTGTGAGAAATGGCGTACTCACCACCATATAGTGAACATCCCATTCACCAAGCGTTTGCTTCTGCTCGGCAAATGCGGAAAAGCTTAAGCATGACATAGCCATCACAAGAAGTGCTACGTAAGCTTTTTTGATTTGATTTATTCTACCCATGATAGAAACTACCTCTGCCTTCATCTTATTTTCAATTCTTACCCATTACAGCTTGTTTTGCTCTATGAACCAAACTGCAAGACCAATGCTTTCCCTAACAGTGTCTTGAACTGACATTAGTTACATAGGGAAAGTGTCTTGGATCAGAAGCTGTAAAAACTGTAATGCGATGATGGCAATAAGCACTGATAAGTCCAACCCGCCCAATGGTGGAATGACTTTGCGTATTGGCGCTAAAAACGGCTCGGTTAGTTGATACAGAACATAGTCAACCGGAGACTGACCTTGTGACACCCAGCTCAAAATAGCGCGTAGTAGCAACACCCAGAACATTAACGACAGGGTTTCTTTTATCACGCCAATCACTGATAAAATCGCAATGCCGACTGGGTTTAGACTACCGCCAAACATTAACCCTAGGGTTATTAGCTTAAGCGCGCATACCGCTACCGCTAACACAAAGGTAGCGGTGTCGAACCTGCCGATTGACGGAATAATACGGCGCAACGGCCCCACGATAGGGTGGGTTGCTTTTACTACAAATTGACTGAGTGGGTTATAAAAATCTGCCTGAACCATTTGTAACCAAAGGCGCAGAATAACCACCATCAAATAAAGGCTAAATAAGGTATCAACCAAAAATACCGTTGCGTTCATGTTGTGTTTTTCCTAAAACGTTATAGCTGTTTTGCCATTTCTTCAGCACGTGCTACGGCGGCGCGCATCGACTTGCTGACAATATCTTTTAAACCTTCATTAATGAAAGTGTTAACGGCTTCTGCGGTAGTGCCGCCCTTAGACGTAACTTGGGCACGAAGCTCGCTTAATTCAAGGTCTGGGTTGTTACAAACCATTTCGGCTGCGCCTAACATGGCTTGTTGAACCATTAAGCGAGATTGCGCTTTGTCAAAGCCCATGTTCATGGCTTCTTCCTGCATATTTTGTAAGAACAAGAAGAAATAAGCTGGGCTGCTGCCCGCTGCGGCGATAACACCGTTAATACCCTCTTCTTTATCTACCCAAACGGTTTCGCCAACGCTGTTCATTACATCGTCAACGTATTGCCTGTCTGACTCAGAAACCGTGTCGTCGGCATACATCCCAGACATGCCCTTGCCTAACAAGCTCGGGGTGTTTGGCATAATACGAACAACAGGGTATTCACCACCTAGCATTTCTTGCAATCTGGCTACCGGCAGCCCAGCTGCAATGCTCATAAACAACTTGCCCGAAAGGTCATTGTTTTTCTGAAGCTCGCCGCACATATCGCCCATTATTTGTGGTTTTACCGCAAGGACTATGGCATCAGCGAATTGGCAGGCTTCATCATTAGATTGTGTGGTGTGAATACCAAACTCGGCCTTCAGGCCGTCTAACTTTGGTGTGGAAGGGTTTGCCGCAAGGATGTTTTCTTTCGCGTACCCAGATTTGATAAGACCACTGATGATGCTGCGGCTCATGTTACCCGCGCCAATAAATGCTAATTTTTTCTGTTGCATGTAAATCCTATTTGTTGGTTGCGTTTAAGTCTGTGTAGCGAGGCGAAGCGCTATCCGTTGGGTTAGCGCGCTAGTTTCGCTTACCGAAAATAGCGGTACCGATGCGCACCATAGTCGACCCGTGTTGAATCGCTTCTGTCATATCACTACTCATTCCTACGGATAGGGTATCAAAATTGCTCAATGATGTATGGTAGTGGTCGAATAATTCTTTTAGCTTAGACAGTGTGGCGCGCTGTTGTTCTTCACTAGGATCAGCTTTGGGAATGGCCATTAGTCCACGCAAGGTCAGGTGCTTTTGAGAGTTAATAAACTCCACTAGCGCATCTAATTCACTTAGGGCTACCCCAGACTTACTCTCTTCATCATCAATATTAACCTGAATGCACACGTTTAACGGCGGCATAGAGTCAGGTCGCTGTTCGTTTAAGCGACGAGCAATTTTTTCTCTATCTACAGACTGAACCCAATCAAAGTGTTCGGCGACTACTTTGGTTTTATTCGATTGGATTGGACCAATCATGTGCCACTCTATATCACTTAAGTGAGAAAGTTCCTGAACCTTTTCAACACCTTCCTGCACGTAATTTTCGCCGAACATACGTTGTCCGGCTTCATACGCTTCCATGATATCTGATACGGGTTTTGTTTTGCTAACCGCTAGCAATTTAACGGAATTTGGTGGACGATGTGCACTGGTAGCGGCTTGGTCTATTCCTTTTCGTGCGGAATCTAGTCTTTCTGCTATTGTTTGCATTATTCACCTTGTTTTGGAGAAGTGGTTGTGGATATTACCGAACTTTTGGCTTTCAGTGTTAAGAATAACGCCTCAGATTTACACTTATCAGCGGGCCTACCACCAATAATTCGTGTAGATGGCGAAATGCGTAAACTGAACGTGCCAGCCCTCGATCACAAGCAAGTACATGGTCT
Organism: Alteromonas sp. AO-Serp; assembly: GCF_017849675.1. NCBI lineage: Bacteria > Pseudomonadati > Pseudomonadota > Gammaproteobacteria > Alteromonadales > Alteromonadaceae > Alteromonas > Alteromonas sp. AO-Serp. The sequence goes on along the minus strand of NZ_JAFLMX010000260.1, from coordinate 25,860 downwards.
CGTTTATGAGATTATGAATGACATGCAGCGCAAAGAATACGAAGAAAACCTGGAAACCGATTTTTCTTTCGAAGTTAATGGCTTGTCGCGCTTTCGTGTTAACGCGTTTGTGCAAAACCGAGGCGCCGCGGCAGTATTACGTACTATCCCCAGTAAAGTATTAACCTTAGACGACCTTGGCGCGCCTGAAATTTTCAAGGAAATTATAAATCAGCCTACCGGCATTGTACTTGTGACAGGTGCCACCGGCTCGGGTAAAAGTACCACGCTTGCGGCCATGGTCGACCATATCAACACCCACAAGCGTGAACATATTCTTACCATTGAAGACCCTATCGAATTCGTGCACGACAACAAGCTTAGCTTGGTAAACCAGCGGGAAGTACACCGCGATACGCACTCGTTTAATAACGCACTGCGCTCGGCGCTTCGTGAAGACCCAGACGTAATTCTAGTCGGTGAGCTACGTGACTTAGAAACCATACGCCTTGCCATTTCAGCTGCCGAAACCGGCCATTTAGTATTCGGCACTCTTCACACCAACTCTGCACCAAAAACCATTGACCGTATTATCGATGTTTTCCCGGCAGAAGAAAAAGCCATGGTGCGTTCTATGTTGTCGGAATCATTGCGTGCGGTTATTTCACAGACACTGCTTAAGAAAGTAGGCGGGGGCCGAGTTGCGGCTCATGAAATCATGGTGGGGATCCCCGCTATTCGAAACCTTATTCGAGAAGATAAAGTGCCGCAAATGTACTCGGTTATTCAAACGGGTCAGGCTCACGGTATGCAAACTATGGATCAGTGTCTTCAGCGCTTAGTGGCGATGGGGGTTATCACCAAACAAGACGCCGCAGCAAAGTCATTTGATAAACAGTCGATGAACAGTTTCTAGAGGCCAATATGTTAGATTCACTACTACAAAAAATGGTCGATACCAACGCATCGGATTTATTCGTAACGGCGGGGTTTCCGGTAAGTGCCAAAATTAACGGCAAACTTACGCCAGTGACGGAAAGCGCGACCTCAGAAGAGGCATCGCTGGCGCTAGTTCACGAAGCGATGACTGAAAAACAGCAGAATGAGTTTCACACGACCAAAGAATGTAATTTCGCCATAGTACGAGAGGGCATTGGTCGTTTCCGCTGCTCTGCATTTTGGCAGCGTGACCAAGCGGGCATGGTGATTCGCCGCATCGTTACTCAAATTCCGAAAGCTGATGATTTGGGTCTGCCGCGAGTATTAAAAGAAATTATTATGGCTAAACGCGGTCTTGTTCTATTTGTAGGTGGAACAGGCACGGGTAAATCAACGTCATTGGCTGCGCTTATTGGGCATAGAAATGAAAATTCGCATGGGCATATACTGACTATTGAAGACCCCATTGAATTTGTGCACGAGCATAAGAACTGCGTTATTACCCAGCGCGAGGTGGGCATAGATACTCAGTCTTTCGACGACGCGCTTAAAAGTTCGCTACGTCAGGCGCCTGATGTCATTCTTATTGGTGAAATTCGTTCAATGGAAACCATGGAATATGCTATGTCGTTTGCTGATACAGGGCATTTGTGTGTGGCTACGCTGCACGCTAACAACGCGAACCAAGCTATTGAACGTATTATGCATTTAGCGCCGAAAGATCAGCACGATAAGTTGCGCTTTGACTTAAGCTTAAACATCCGCGCCATTGTTGCGCAGCAACTAGTACCTACGCCAGACGGCAAGGGTAGGGTTGCGGCAATAGAAATATTGCTTAATTCGCCGCTAGTGCGCGACCTAATACAGCGCAATGAAATAGGCGCGTTAAAAGAAGCAATGAAAAAAGGCAAAGAGCAGGGCATGCAGAGCTTTGATATGGCCCTGTATGATTTGTACAAAGCGGGTAAGATTGATATGGACCAAGCGCTGCACCACGCCGACTCGCCCAACGATTTGCGCTTGATGATCAAGCTTGATACCAGCGACGGTTCTAGCTTAGGTACACTGTCAAATGTATCTATTGATATGGATGACTAATTGCTTTCGCTTTATGCTGAAATCCCTTTAGGGGGAGCTACATTTGAAACGCTTACTGAAATAAAGCAGTAGAGAGACACGTTTTTCTCGCATGATGAGCAGCCCACGGGCTGCTTTTGTGTTTAACAAGAGGGTAGCCATTGAAAAAACTCTTCACTTCACAAGACGCTTTTGAACTTCAAGCGGTTCGCAGCGAGCTTGATGCTTTATCTATTCCTTATATGGTAAAAAATGAGTTTGCCAGTGGCGCAATCGGAGAGCTGCCTTGGCAAGATTCTCAGCAGGAAGTGTGGCTTGTTGACGACAGCTGGTATGCAAGAGCGTCGAAAGTTATTGAGCTCTTCATTCAGAAATCAAACGATAAGGCATTATCTAGTGAAGACTGGATTTGTGGTGAGTGCAGTGAACAAAACGGCGCTGCTTTTGATGTCTGCTGGCAGTGTGGGGCAGAAAAATAATAACAGCAAGAGCCAGCAGCATACAAAGGTCAACAGGCCCTTACAATTATTCGTACTGACTCTCGCTCCAGCTAGCGAATATTACACAGGCCGACACACTATCAACCTTATCTTTAGTCAGTTTCTTATAGCCACCTAACTCAAACAGCATGGCTTTAGCGTCTGTGGTAGTCAGTCGCTCATCACAGGTGTCAACGGCCACTTTAAAACGCCCATGTAGACGGTTTGCAAATTTGCGGGCGCGTTGAGTCATCTCCTGCTCAGTACCATCCATATTAAGCGGTAAACCCACCACCACGATATGCGGTTGCCATTCTTCGTAAAGCTTTTCTATTAACGTCCAGTCAGGAATACCGTCTCGTGCCTTCAGCGCTGCAAGAGGGGAAGCCGTACCGGTAATTTCCTGACCTACCGCCACGCCAATGCTTTTGGTACCAAAATCAAACGCAAGTACCGTACGATTTCCTATATCAGGCATGTCCCGCTCCCGGTGCTAGCTGCCATACATCCACACCGAGTTTATTTACTGTTGCTTGCCATTTCTTGTGCATAGGCGTGTTAAACAGAATTTCTTCGTCAGCTTCGATGGTGAGCCATGCGTTTTCCTGCATTTCCTTCTCAAGCTGACCGGCTGTCCAGCCCGCGTACCCCAAAGCAATCAAAACGTCTTCAGGGCCTTCATCATTGGCAATAGCAGTCAAAATGTCCTTGGAGGTGGTCACCATAACCCCTGGTGCAAGCTTTAAGCTAGATGCCCACTCTCTTTGCGACGAGTGCAGCACAAATCCTCGCTCTTGGCTTACAGGACCGCCAGCCAGCACGATTTGCTCTGCTTTGTCGTCAGACACAGTGAGTTCTTTGTCAGTCTGTTCAAGAAGCTGCTTCACGTTCATGGTGGAGGGTTGATTTACTACAATACCCATAGCACCTTCAGCGTTGTGTTCACAAATATAAATGAGTGAGCGAGAAAAATACGGATCGTCCAAACTAGGCATCGCGACCAGAAAATGATTTTGTAGGCTTTTTAATTCCGTCATAGTTTGTCTTTTATCTACTATCTTTTGCTCTGTGAGGGCCTTTACACTATTGAAGCTAAAGGCGCTCTATCCACTCATATTTGCTTTTTACGATACGAACTGCACTGTGTTACCAATACAACCTTACTTTATTTACTGGCTAAGCGCTTTTCAATGGCGTCAAACAGCGCACCCATTATATTAACATCGTAAGCTGCTTCTATTTCTCTTACGCAAGTTGGGCTAGTAATGTTTATTTCAGTAATTTTGCTGCCAATAACATCAAGTCCTACAAATAAAATGTTATTTTCCTTGAGCGTTGGCGCGATGGCTTCGGCTAGGGCGCGGTCAGAATCTGAGATTGGCTGAGGGCGTCCTGTACCGCCAGCGGCTAGGTTACCTCGGGTTTCCCCTTTTGTAGGCAGTCGCGCTAAGCAATACGGCATGACTTCACCATCAACGATGAGTACGCGCTTATCGCCGTCTTTAATCTCTGGAAGGTACTCTTGTACCATCATGTAGCGCGTGCCTAACTTGGTTAGGGTTTCAATAATAACGCCTAAGTTATTGCCATCAGGCTTCACTCTAAAGATAGACGCGCCACCCATACCGTCTAAGGGTTTGCAAATAATGTCTTGGTGCTTGGCGTGAAACTCACGGATAAGCGCTTGGTTGTTCGTGACTAAGGTATTGGGAATGTGTTCTGGGAAGTACGACGTAAACAGCTTCTCGTTGTAGTCGCGAAGCGCTTGAGGGTTATTCACAACTAGCACTCCCGCGTCCTGCGCAAGCGAGAGCACCTGAGTCGCATACAAAAACTCGCTGTCAAAGGGTGGATCTTTGCGCATGAGTAACACATCAATGTCGCCTAAATGCAAGGTCGACTCGTCTTCAATGGTGTAGAAATCTGTAGCTTGATCCTTGACCGATACAGTTTTACCTAAACCCATAGGCTTACCATTGTCTAAATACAGGTCTTTTAATTCAAAATATACGACCTTTGCACCGCGGCGCTGAGCTTCAAGCATCATCGCAAAGCTTGTATCTTTATGTGGCTTAATGCTCGCGATGGGGTCCATAATTACGCCAACGGTATATTGCATAATGTTTTCACCTTGAATGTTGATAAAATGCCGGCTCAGATGGCCCAGCTGATTGTAAACATATATGGGGGCACACCTGAATTCTTCAAGTTACTGAGCTAGCACTATGCTTGCTATATAGCTGCCTAAAATACTGACTTAGAAGTCGCCGTGCTGAGCTTGAAGAATACTTAGGCTTGTAATCGCCGCTGTCTCGGTGCGCAAAATACGTGGGCCCAAACTTACCGACTGATAACCGTTTTCGTTTGCCTGATGAATTTCTGTTTCAGATAACCCACCTTCAGGGCCAATAAGCAAACGAAAGCCTTGAGCATTATAAGGTTGTCTTGCCAAACTTTGTTCAGCGCCCGGTGCGAGAACTAATCTTGTGGTATTGGTTGAAGACGACAACCATTGATTAAGACTAACCGGGGCGTTGAGCGCGGGAATAATGTTGCGACCGCTTTGTTCACAGGCGCCAATAATAATCTTCTGCCATTGCTGAATTTTCTTTTCCCAGCGCGACTCGTCGAGTTTAACCGTACAGCGTTCAGTGATCACGGGCGTTATTTCTGATACGCCAAGTTCCACGCTTTTTTGTAGCACGGTATCCATTCTATCGCCTTTAGATACCCCTTGACCTAAGTGCAAATGAAGCGGGGATTCTTTCGCTAGCGATAAACAAGCGTCGGCTTCAACCGTCACTTTTTTTCTTTGAACGCTAATAATTTGCGCACTGTATTCATTGCCGTCGCCATTAAAAAGCACAATAGGGCGATTGGGCTTTATGCGCAGTACCGTCGCGATGTGATGACCGGCGTCTTCAGTTAACTCAAACTCTTGTTCTAACGGGATTGGGTTGGGGTAATAAACTCTTGGTATACGCATAACAAATCAGATGTGTAGTTTTAACGCGTATAATACGTGTGTGAATACAGGTTGCAATGCTGTCGACAACATCGCGTAAGTAAATATGCAAAAACTTACGCAAACGACAGCATGCTGCCTATTTAAGAATCACATGACTCACTCTCTAGGCCGCGGAAGGCGAAGAGTTTCTCGAAGTAGATTTCAACACGTTGGATGAAGACTTCGATTGGGCTGCTGGGCGGTAGTCCGCTCTTGCGTACTTAGTATGTTTTCCTTTATCGGTGCGCAGTGAATATAAAAATAAACACAAAACCACCGAAAACAGGGTTATGAGAAGCAACATGCGTTAATCCTTTACGTGACATAGTTTGCTAAAGCTCCTTCATGAAGTTGCTCAACACACACTGATGAGGCGTAGTGAACAGTCAACTTTCATGAGACTTTAGTCTAAAACTTTGAGGCTAAAAAATCATCAAAAAAAATGTCTTATAACTCGGTAACTTCCAAAAAATGGAAAAGAAACACAAAGCGCATTTAAGCTTCGTGATGAAGGATGCGCTTGTTGAGTGACAAGCGTGTGACAAGTGAAGAAAATACGTTCATTTTTTGTTTTTTCATTCTAGCGCCTATGTGCCACCTATAAGGCATAGAAACTTGTCGATTTAGAGCTACTAGACCGTCAAACACCCGCCTTGCCTAGATGGCCAACAAACCGCGGCAAAAATGTACAAAAAAGGACAGTGGATCCTAAAGTAAAACAAATGAATTCCCTCTACTTTTGTATAATGCTAACGCTTTTAAACACCTATGTAGCTTAGACTTTAGAGCAAATTTACTGTGTTTGAGCCCATATTATATTGGTCTTAAATCAAATAGCTGCTACCGTATTTGAGCAATTATCAACTAACCATGACAAGGACCATATTATGGAAGAAAAACTTTCGCTTTTTTCTGCAAGCGATGTTGAAAGGTACATAAACGATTACGCCATCCCGTGGGGGATTAACATTCTGATGGCAATCGCGATTTATGTAATAGGTAGGATCGTAGTTGGATTCATTTTATCTGTATTTAGACGCCTAATGGCCAAGTCTAAATACGACAACATGCTAGTGGACTTCCTGGAAGCTATCCTTAGCGCCATTCTAATGCTGTTTGTTATTGTCGCTTCGCTTGATCAGCTAGGCGTAGATACAACGTCATTAGTTGCTATATTAGGTGCTGCTGGTTTAGCTATTGGTTTGTCATTGCAAGACTCGCTTAAGAACTTTGCAGCTGGCGTAATGCTTCTGGTTTTCAAACCATTTAAAGCGGGTGATTTTGTCGAAGCTGCAGGTACTGCTGGTTCGATTGTTAAGATTGGTATTTTCACCACAACAATGAACACACCAGACAATAAAGAAATTATTGTTCCTAATGGCAACATCTACGGTGGCAACATCACTAACTATTCAGCAAGAGACACGCGTCGTGTAGACATGGTTGTTGGTATTGGTTACGACGTTGACCTTCTTAAAGCGAAAAGAATTCTTGAAGAAATGGTGGCGGCTGATGAGCGTATTCTTGCAGAGCCAGCGCCTAAAATTGCAGTATCTGAACTGGCCGACAGCAGCGTGAACTTTGTTGTTCGTCCATGGGTAAATTCTGCCGATTTCTGGGGTGTTAAGTTCGACTTCACTGAAAACGTTAAACTGCGTTTTGATGAAGAAGGTATTTCAATTCCATTCCCACAAATGGATGTACATCTTCACAAAGCAGACAGCGAATAATTTCGTTGGTATCAGACAAAAAACGCTGCATTTCGCAGCGTTTTTTTTATCCTAAGATTAAGTGCGACGTAACACGCCGCGATTACGAACATTTTAACTCTCGATGAGCGGGTAATGACCTATACGAAATGGTATTACTTACTTTTAGCGACAGTTCGGGCGGTAAGCAGTAGCTTGATAGTCTGCATAGGCGTTAGGCATGTTCGCTTGTAAATTATCAATTCTGGTTTGAGGTGCTGGGTGAGTCGACAAAAGTTCCATTGGGCGGTTGCCGCCGCTTGCTGCGTCCATGTTTTGCCACAAGTTTACAGATTGTCTTGGGTCAAACCCAGACTTCGCCATTAGCTGAAGACCAATGACATCGGCTTCAGATTCATGAGTTCGGCTAAAAGGAAGTTGGACACCGACTTGAACACCTAATCCGATCGCAGCCATGATGGGACCCGACTGAGGCACTTCATTCGCGGCTAAAACTTGGCCTACCGCCTGACTGCCCATATTTATCAATGTTGACTGCGACATTCTCTCATTACCATGCTCTGCAATAACATGACCTACTTCATGGCCAATGACAGCAGCAAGTTGATGCTGGTTTTCTGCAACGTTGAGCAAGCCTGTATAGACACCAATTTTTCCACCGGGTAGCGCAAATGCGTTAACTTGTTCATCGTCGAATACAACGACTTCCCATTGACCATTGAATACCGTGGCTGGTACTTGAGCAGTGATGGCATTTGCAACGCATTCTACGTAAGAATTTTGAACCGCTTTATTCGAAATTTTTAATTCTTCTTTCATGCCCGTGAATGCCTGATCACCCATTTGCGCGAGCTGAGTTTCAGAATAGAGCAACACTTGATTTCTACCCGTAGGAGATGTTGCACAGGCTGTTAAAGTAAGCGCTGCGGCAATAACTGCCGAAGCTGTGAATTTCAATTTCATGGTTAATCCTTTTTTATCACTGAATGTTCTCGCTTCGCTCACTTTTGCGCGCTAAAGCACTATCCCATTCAGTTTATACGTCTATTTGGCAATATTAGTATCAGATAGTGCTTATAAATAAAACTATACCTTTGAAAAAGCGAAGCGTGTTCCGCTGTTAAGCTAAACCGTTTTTCCTTACACGCATTAGGATATTTGAAATATATGCTTACAATTGCATGAACGAAGTGTGATTACTTTGAGCCTACTGCTCCGTGCTGTCCATATTTAAAGCGGCGTGTGTGCCATCATTGTTATAGAAAAGTTACGCGCTTTTGCCTATTTAATATTTGTGTCATAAACTGATTCTAATTTATACATAGAAGTTACATAAAATTTCTGGTGTACTAAGGTTAGGGATCCCTGTTTTCTTCCTTCGCTTTGCGAGAAAAAGGTGGAAAAATCCTTGGGTTTCTCGAGCCTCATAACGTACGACAAAAATACAAATAAAAAGGAAATCAAATGGCAGTGCGTAATAAGTTTAAATACGGGTTACTTGCATTTTTAGTATCAGCGGCGCTCACGGGATGTGGCCTTGATGGTGACGACGGTGCGCAGGGCGAAACAGGAGCTCAAGGACCTCAGGGTGAACAAGGTGACCCAGGGACAGACGGAAGTGATGGTACCGATGCGTCAATCGGCATTGCAATGGATATCGTTGGTCGTGCTTTCTTAGGCAATCAAACGGCCGCAGAAATTGTTCAGTACCATGCTGAGACCAATACGATTTACGCGACAAACGGCGAGACGAATACAATAGCAGTTATTGATGCCTCTAGCGTAAACACGGCTACTATGGCTGATCCGATAAACACCACTACGCTAACGCTTACCACTATCGCACTGCCTGCCGATATAAATGGTGTGACTTTAGGTAGCTTAACAAGCATTGCGGTTAGCGGTGACCTTATGGCTGTTGCTGTACCTGCAGACGTTAAAACTGATAACGGTTATGTGTTGTTCTACAACGGGCTAGACAGTTCTGCTCCAGCCTTTTTGGATTCTGTCGAGGTTGGTGCACTACCGGATATGGTCACTTTTACGCCAGATGGTGGCAAAGTGTTGGTAGCGAACGAGGGTGAGCCTTCTGATGACTACACCATTGACCCTGAAGGTTCTGTTAGCGTCATAAATATTCTTGCAAGTGGTGAGCCAGAAGAAACGGGGACGACCGTTGGCTTTACTGCTCTAAACGGTACTGAAGCAGACTTGATGGCGCAGGGAATGATGTTTCCTAACCCAGCAGGACGCACGATTAACGGCACAGCTATTACCTCAACGGTAGCGAAAGATCTGGAACCAGAATACATCACCGCTACTAACGACGTTGCATACGTTAGTCTTCAGGAAAACAATGGCCTTGCGATTATTGACTTGGAAGAGTTAACGGTAGATGTCGTCGGCCTAGGAACTAAGTCTTGGGCTGGACTTAATATTGATATCCAAGAAAATGATGCGGTGAGTTTTGGTCAGTACACAGGTATTTATGGTGTATACCAGCCTGATACCATTGCTAACTTTACATGGAAGGATGCGACTTTCATTCTTACCGCTAACGAAGGCGATGCCCGTGAGTACTTCTTTGACGCTGCTGATGAGGCGGCATGTACTGCTGCAGGTGGTGTTGATTTTGACGAAGATGATGGCTGTCTAGCTTATACAGACGAAGTTAAAGTAGAAGATCTTACCGCTGCTGCCAACTCTGAATTAGCTATGCTACAGGCGACAGGTGAAGCGGACGACTTACGTGTAACTTCAGCTATGGGTGATGCTGACGGAAACGGCGAGTACGATGCAGCGTACGCTTACGGTGCACGTTCATTCACAATCTGGGATCAAAACGGTTTAGTGGTTTATGACTCGGGTGATGATTTTGAACGTATTACAGCGTCGGTTCATGGGGCGCAGTTCAACAATGGTGACGATGAAAATGCAAGCGACTCGCGCTCGGAGAATAAAGGTCCTGAGCCAGAAGCGTTAACCGTGGGTCAAGTTGGCGATCGCACTTATGCGTTTATCGGCACAGAGCGCATGGGCGGTATTTTCGTATACGACGTTACTAACCCTTATGATGTTCAATTTGCAGAATATGTAATTAACCGTGACCTAACCGAAGGTTTGACAAGCGATGATGTCATTGGTGACCTAGCGCCAGAAAGCCTGGTTTTTGTTAGCGCTGAAGACAGCCCAAGTGGTGTGCCTCTTCTTGTAGTAGGCAACGAAGTTAGCGGCACAGTAACAGTGTGGCAAATCAACCAGCTGTAAGTTCCCGTATTGATTACATGAAACCCCGCTTTGAAGCGGGGTTTTTTATTGGTAGCTTGCCAGACCTTCCCGAAGGGCGAGTTTTAAATGTCCTTACTCTTTGTTGTGTCACCTTGATGTAGAGCCACTATACCTGCGAAAACACGCCACGATTACGAACATTTTAAGTCTCGCTGAGTGGGTAATTATCTATGCGGACTGGTATTAAAAGGAGGAATAGAGCTTTCCTTACGTTCACAATGGTTACACCGTTTAAGGATTAAGGTAAGCTATAACCCATAAAACGCAGTCGTATTTTTTAAGGTAAATACGATTAGGCTCAATTGCACTGGTATAGATGCGTTTAGGACACAGAGTAACGCAATGCTCAATACCGCCATAGTGCTATCAAATAATAGAGAATGCCTATGTCTCAGCAAGTTGTGATTAGTGGTGTGGGTGTATGGCACCCTAAAGACAGTATAACTAACGAAGAGCTCGTAGATAGCTACAATGCTTACGTAGATGCGTTTAACGAAGAAAATAAAGCGCAAATCGAATCAGGTGATGTAGCAGCAATGCCTTATTCAAGTGCAGAGTTCATCGAAAAAGCATCAGGAATTAAAAGTCGCTACATCTATCAAAAAGAGGGTGCGCTAGACATCACTCGAATGAAGCCTAAGATTGCCCCTCGAGCAGATGACGAACTTTCTCACCAAGGTGAAATTGCCGTCGAAGCGGCCAAGTTAGCTCTTGCATCCGCCAATGTTACTGCCGATGAGATTGATGCTGTGATTGTATCGTGTGCATACACCCAGCGTGCTTATCCTGCGATTGCAATTGAAGTACAAGAAGCCCTTAATATTGAAGGGTTTGGTTTCGATATGCTAGTTGCTTGTTCTGCAGCAACGTTCGGTATGCATCGCGCCTATGAAATGCTGAGCGCGAAAAATGCGACTCGCGTGTTGGTTATTAACCCTGAGTTGGTCTCACCGCAAATTAACTACGCTGATCGCGACAGTCACTTTATTTTTGGCGATGTGGCTACGGCGACGGTGCTTGAGCTTGCTGAAACCGCCAAAAGTGAGCACGTGTACGACGTGCTAAGCACCAAAGCATTGACGAAATTCTCAAACAATATTCGTTCTAATTTTGGCTACATGACACGTGCCGAAGACGTTGATCCGTATGGACCTGATAAGCTGTTCCATCAAGCGGGTCGCAAAGTTTTCAAGGAAGTGTGTCCATTGGCAGCAGCGCATATTGAAGCGCATTTAGCGAGTCACGACATTACGCCAGAAGGCGTCAAGCGTTGGTGGCTTCACCAAGCTAATATCAATATGAACACCTTGATTTGCAAACGCCTGTTAGGTCGCGATGCTGACCGTACCGAAGCGCCAATTGTGTTGGACGAGTATGCCAACACGGCTTCTGCGGGTTCTGTGATTGCGTTTGGTTTAAACCATGAAGACCTGGTTGCCGGTGACGTGGGAGTACTTTGCTCTTTCGGTGCAGGGTATTCAATTGGCTCACTAGTGATCCGTAAACGATAGTTTTTATCATAGCGCGGGCGATGCCTGCGCACCGTATCTAGCTGAAAACGTTATGTGCTGTATATCGAAGGTTTCAGGGACGTTGCATCAATGCGCCTCCCTGTATTTCATCTCCTAAATAATGATAATAAAGGTGAGATAAAAGGATGATTTCAGATGTAGGCTATGGGTTAAATAGTCTGGCGCACTTAGCCCTTTTATTGCTGTTGTTAACGGTACGCAAACCCGGCGTAGCCAAGCATTTATTGGTATTGGCGACCGCAGCTACCTTTTTATGGTCTACAACCTTAATCACTTCGCTATTTGGACCTATCTCGCTAAGCTGGTTACTCAGCGCTGACGTGCTTAAGCAGCTCGCATGGTTACTCTTTTTGGCTGGCTGTATACAGACCAGCTTTAGTAATATCTTCGACGTTCTAAAACGACCTGTAACGTTAATTATTATTGCCCCCGCACTAGCAGCATTGCTCGCCCCTTATCTATTGGTAGTAAATCCCGCGTGGAGCTTTCTTGTACTGATCGTGCTGTCATTAGAAGTGCTTGTTCTTCTGGAAGTTGTATATCGACAGGCGGGGCGTGAGCAGTGGGCGTTTAAACCAATCATTATTTATCTGGGAGCAACCAACCTGTTTGAGTTCGTTACTTATGCAAACGCTACCATGGTAAACCAGGTTGAAATTGGCTACATAGCGGCACGAGGCTATATTTACTTCTTGTTAATGCCCTTACTCGTCATATCGATTCGACGAATTCATCACTGGGGCATTGATATCTTTATCTCGCGGGACGTGGTATTGCACAGCTCTCTACTCTTAGTGGCGGGCGGTTATCTTTTTGTGATGGCTGTTGTCGGCTACGCCATAAATTATATGGGAGGCAACTGGGGAGCGACGGTTCAAATCATATTGGTTGTGATGTCATTCGCATTGCTCGCCACGGTATTCTTGTCCAACGGCTTTCGCACTAAGATAAAAGTATTTATCACTAAACATTTCTTTGCGAATCAGTTCGACTACCGGGTTGAATGGGTGAAATTAACGCAGTGGTTAACACGTGCAGGGGATACCTCATCAGATGTTTACCACGCTGGCCTAACCGGAATGCTTAACGCCATTCAATATGAGTCAGGTCTGCTGTTTAAAGTAACGCAGAATGGCTATGAATGCGTGGCTAAGGCATCACCTATTACAAACACTGCGTCAACAGATAACAATGAAGCGTCAACTGATTCGAAAGAAAACAACGCTACCTGTACAACGTTGGAAACGCTTGCAAGTTACAGCGACAAAAATGGCTGGATCATTGATACGGACGCCTACCTCGTCAAACCATTCGATTACGAGGGGTTAAAGCTAGATAGAGATGCACTAAAAGCATGGGGCTACCAACTCTTCGTGCCTTTCTTAAAAGAGGGTAAACTGTGGGGATTTGCTGTTCTCGCGTCAGGAGACAATGAAAAAATCACTTTAAATTGGGAAGTGAAAGACTATCTAACCGCCGTATCTGAGCAAGTAGGCACATACATGCAGCACCACGAGGCCGCTCAAGTGGTAGCAGAAAACGCCCAATTTGCGGCATTCAATCGAATGTCTGCGTTCGTTTTACATGACTTAAAAAATGTACTAGCTCAAGTCGACCTTATTCTTGCCAATGCTCAACAGCATAAACATAACCCTGAATTTATCGAAGACACCTTCGAAACCTTGGAGCATACTAAGGCAAGAATGGAAAAAATGCTCAAGCAGCTGACTGATAAGAAGGCCGTTGAAGAAGGTGTAAACTCAGAATTTTTGATTTCGGAGCTGGCCAAAGATGTGGTCAACAACCGCTGTTCAGGTTTACGTCCGCTACCAACAGTTCATGTGCTAAAAGAAACGGCCGTGACGGTTGATAAGGATAAGGTGGCAAACGTGCTTTATCACCTAATCAGCAACGCTCAGCAGGCAACCGCAGATGACGGAGAAGTCGACGTGGTGATTACTGGAAATTCTGACAACAAAACGCAGCTAGTTTTGATAGAAGATACAGGGTCAGGTATGGATAAAGCGTTTATTGAAGAGCGACTATTCAAGCCATTTGATACCACGAAAGGCAATGCTGGTATGGGTATTGGTGCATATGATGCAAAAACATATATCGAGTCTATCGGTGGCAAACTAACTGTTCAAAGTGAACCTGGACGCGGTAGCTGTTTTACGCTGTATTTTCCGATAGGATAGGGTGTATAACTAAAAAGTGGATATTATCAAATCCACTCCCTTTCGATGGATGAAGTAGAATAATAGGATGATGAAATGACCGATACCATTTTGGTAGTAGATGATGATTTAGGTATCCAAAAGCAACTTAAATGGAGTCTTACCGATTACAACGTTGTTTTTGCGGACGATCACACATCTGCCATAGCCCAGCTCCGTCGTTTTGAACCTAAGGTTGTTACCCTAGATTTAGGGCTTCCGCCAGATCCAGCGAATGCGTCGGAAGGTTTGCGTATTCTTCACGACATCATTGCGCTAGCGCCTAGAACCAAAGTTATCGTTGTTACAGGTAATAACGATAAACAACACGCATTAAAAGCAATCGATTTTGGGGCATACGATTTTTATCAGAAGCCTATCGATTCAGATACCATCAAATTATTGGTGCACCGTGCGCTTAATCTGTCTAAGTTAGAGCATGAGAATAGCATTCTTGCCCGCACCCGTTCTGGCATGTCCAGAATAGTGGGTAACAGCGAAGCTATTCAAAAAGTGGTACGTCGCGCTGAGAAAATTGCCAATACCGACATAAGCACTCTGTTACTTGGTGAAAGTGGCACAGGTAAAGAAGTTTTCGCGCGCAGTATTCACGAACACAGCCCTAGAAAAGACAAACCTTTTGTTGCTATTAATTGTGCGTCTATCCCAGAGAACTTACTAGAAAGTGAGTTGTTCGGTTACGAAAAAGGGGCGTTTACTGGCGCGAACAAAACCACCGTCGGCAAGATAGAAACAGCACAAGGCGGAACACTATTTTTAGATGAGATTGGTGATATGCCCATTGGTCTGCAAGCTAAGATGCTTCGGTTTTTGCAGGAGCGCGTGATCGAGCGCGTTGGTGGACGCAATGAAATTCCCGTTGATATACGCGTAATTTGTGCAACGCACCGCGATTTACAGGCTATGGTGGCACAAGAAACATTCAGGGAAGATTTATATTACCGTGTGGGGGAAATGCCGATCATGATCCCTCCTTTACGTGAACGAGACCAAGACATTATTTTACTTGCACGTACGTTCTTGAATATTTATCGCGAAGAATTCAAAGCTAAAGCGAAGAGCTTTTCAGAAACTGCAGTTAACGCCATGCTAGCCCATAAGTGGCCGGGCAACATTCGAGAAATGCAAAACAAGCTAAAGTCTGCGGTTATTATGGCTGAAGGTACGGTAATTCAACCTGACGATTTAGGCTTGATGCCTGTAGATGCCCATGATGAGCCTGAAACGTTGAATCTGCGTGAAGTGCGAGAAATTGCTGAAAGTCGAGCTATTCGCAGGGCCTATCAAAAAGCAGATAAGAATATGTCGAAAACGGCAGAATTACTTGGCGTCACTCGTCCCACGTTGTATTCGCTCATTGATAAATACCATATGGAAGACATCAAAAATAGCGACTAGGGTAGGCATGACTACCAAACAAGAGAGAAATGTACTTCTCACCTGTTGATATCTGGGCGAACTCGCAGTTCGCCTTTATCCTTGTGTACCCACCTAAAATACAAACTGGCAGTGAGACTCTGCTAAGACGTCATGACCGCTGAAGGTCACCTCAACCGACACTTGGTTAGAGCCACGCTCAACAAAGATAACGCTCCCACAAATGTTACACACGTGGTGGGTTTCGTCATTAGCCTCGTGTAGTTCCGCTAGCGCTGACGGTGCACAGTCAATAACCAGCTGCTCTTTTTCAACTGTAACGCGCAGTTCACTGGTATCTGAATGGCTTAGCGTTTCGTCATCGGCGTCAAGCTCTCCGATATGATCAATTTCATATTGAATTGCTTGGCAGCTGCAGCTTCCTCTGTACATATCTCTATTCCTCTACTGCTATTTCTCGAGGGTCTCCGGCCATTTGATACTTGCCACGTTGTTGAACGATGTGGCAATTCTCGAACCAGGAAAATTAAACTTCGTATCTAGTGGAGTGGGGTATTCCCTTGGAGTTTTAAGCGTTTCGATTACGCCAACCCATCCATTTCTCCCTGATAACTTAGTGGCATACAGCGCGTAATCGATAACAGCGAATGTACGTTTCCACGCGGTATCAAAGTCTTCCTCTCTATCTGGAGGAAGCAGCGAAAAGCCAATGCTACAAGTAATATTGATTGGTTTTTCTAAGCCGATATCAAAAGGGGTGCTTGCGACCATTTCTCGGCAGCGCTCGGCAACCTCAGGGAGCTCTTCACGAGTGGATTGGCGACAAACCACAAGAAACTCCTCGCCTCCCCATCGAATAATTAAATCCGTTTGTCTGAACACCTCTTTGAGGACATTGGCAAACGCTGATAGCACTTTATCGCCGGCAATATGCCCATAGTCGTCGTTGATGCGCTTGAAGTGGTCGATATCAATAAGTAAGCAAAGTAAGTCTTGTTTCGTCTTTCCTGTACTGGGGCTTTGTTTTGCCGAGAACTGGCTGCGCCTTATTTCACCGGGAAGCTGCGATTCGAGGTAGTGCCTATTGTACAAACCCGTTAACGGATCGCGCAGGCTTACCTCTTCTAGCGTTTTATAGGCTCTTTCCAGTTCTTGATTTTTTTCTTGAAGATTGAGTGTTTGCTGGCGTACTTCTCGGCGCAAAATAATCGTTTGCTGACGTTGTTTGTAGCGGCTCCACACTAAAAACGTCAAGAGTAACGCTGCTAATGATATGCTCCAAAAAAGAGTCGTCTGCAGGTTTTCTCGCTCAGCTTGCGCTAACGCCAGCTGCTTGGATTCTTCCAGTTTCTCCAACGTCCTAGATTGCCTCACAAGCTCAATCTCAGCCTGCAGGCCTTCAATGGCAGACTTGTTTTCTGAATCAAGTAGTACTTCACGCAGCTGCTGCATAACAGATTGAATATCTAAGGCTTTTTTGAATTCGCCTAGTGATACAAAGGCGCTTAGCTGTAACGAAAGAAAACTAAGCTGTCCTCTAAGGTCTCTATTTTTTCTCGCGTCAATGGTTCCCGTGCGGGCCTCTTCTAAGGCTAATTCGAAACTCTGCTCTTTCATATAGGCTTGCGCTAAAGCGAGTCTGCCTTCTTTGACTAATTTTGCCTGACCCGATGAATCGGCAAATTGCATGGCTTCTTGCAATAACTCTCGCCCTTTAGCCGTATCGCCGTTTTCAACCAATGCTCTTCCCAATAGCATTTTTGCTTCGGCTATGGCCCCTACATCAGAGGTGGATAGCAGGAGTCCAAGACCTTCGTTAATTGCTCTTATCGCTTGGTCTACAGAGCCTGTTTTGAGAGACAGGGCACCAATACGAGTTTTGATCACACCAAGTAATCGGGTCTCCTGTGTTTCCTCGATACTGTCGAAAGCGTCTTGGTAGTAGGTATGAGCCAACGTAGCTTGGTTGAGCAAACTGTATATCTCACCGATGCGCAGCAACGTAACACTCATTTCACTGGCCATGTTATTTTCACGAAAGTAACGTAGCGCTTGCTTTAACGGCTCCAAAGCGGTTTCAATTTCGCCTTGTTCTTGTTGAATTATGCCTAGCTCAAGGTTCAATTGAGCCTTAAGTAATTCATTACGCTCAATTTGAGCAATAGACATAGCGCGACGCACATAAGTCAGTGCAATGGAATAATTTGAAAGGTGTCTTTCTGAGGTGGCTAGTTGTAATAGCGTTGACGCCATTTTGTTTAATTCACCATCTGTGGTGTAGCGTTCTAAGGCGGCATTAAAAATGGCTTTTGACACCTCAAAACGCGATGCGTTTTGAAGTAAGAGTCCGAGAGCAGAAAATGTATCAGCAGACATTTGTTGCTGTTGTAGCGCTTGCTCTAAAAGCAACAGAGCCTTGCTATCGGCGTCAGCATATTGCTTGGCATTTAAAAGGTTCTCGACATCAGCAATCTCGGTATTGAAAAGCTCGAACGCTTCTACCGTTTTTACCTGTGCGCCATGCACAGCAATTAGCAGGGCACACACCAGCACACGCACTGTGCTAAATCCTTCACGGCCCATTCGATTGTATCTCCTATACGCTGTCAGAACATGCTGTCGGTGAGTATCCCAGTAGGCTAACGCCAAGGCAACATTATTATTGTGAAGGATAAAACGAATGAAATACGTATTTGGATTTATACTTTAGTCTAATTTATGCTGTTATTTTCAATCCACTCTCGAATCAGTGCAGACTTGGCTTTACCTGTCTTTTGGGCAATGTTTGCAAGTTTTTCAATACATTGCGGTGTTAACGTAAAGGTAGCATGTCGCATACCTTCTGATTTTGCAGGCTTTCTTATCGGCACAACGCGGTCTGTACGAACGTCTTTTAAATCGTTTTTTGCCGCCGATGGTTGCTTTTTATCCACTTTACCTTGGGCATAAAGCAGCGCATCGTCGATAAAATCTTCTACAGTTCGTAGATTGGGCTTAGCTAACGGCTTCGACTTTTTGAGGTTGAGTAAACTCATAAGCATCCTCCACTTTGCCAGCTAGTAGCTCTTCAAACAAGGTTCTTATTTCTGTGGCCGCTTTACCTTCTGGTTCACTCTCAATAACTGACTGCCCTGACTCTTCTGAATCGTCATACATGTTTCTACTAAAAGTAACAGAGTTTAGGACGGGAATACCAAATGAGCGACACACTTCTTTTGCCTCTAGAATACGGTTTGCCAGGCTAGGTAGAGAAGGGCACTGTGTGATAACGAACGCGGCGTTCATTTTCGGGTTAACCATTTTACAGGTAGATAAAATATCTTCCATGTGAGGTACCGTTTTGAGATCGCGACGTTTGGGTCTAAGTGGAATCAGTATATGGTCAGCAACCGCCATTGACGAGCGAAGCGCTAGGTTATCTTGTCCACCACAGTCTATTACAACGTAATCGTAATACTGACGCAGGCTAAGTAATTCGTTACGTATTTTACCGTATAACTGAACACAGTTAATTTCAGCGAGACGAGGGTTAGCTTTACGCTCTTGGATCCAGTCTGAGGTCGTTCGCTGCGGGTCACAGTCGACCATTAACACCTTGGCACCTTTTTCAGTGCGAAGATACACTGCAATGTTTTGCGCCAGGCAGCTCTTTCCGCTACCGCCTTTTTCTCCACCAACCAAAATAATCATGGTGATAACCCTCGAATATCGCTTATGTTAAAATACTGAGCGTTACGGTGGGTCGTGAATGGTGTCACGACCGTACCTAACCTCCACTCAAAGCATAGGCAGGCTATCAGCTAGGTTCAGCATCAAAATCGATATTAACGAATGTAAGACAATACCTATTGATTTGTGCAAAAACTCATTCTAGTCTTCTTACTTTATAATTGAGATTACCGATAAGAGGTTGTTATGTCAGAAAGTCGCTTCACTTCCAAAGAAGGCCAAAAAGTACCTAGCGTTTCATTTCCGTGCAGAGAAGGTGAGACGTGGGTAACGAAAACGACAGATGAATTATTTTCTGGCAAAAATGTTGTGGTCTTCTCACTTCCAGGTGCTTTTACACCAACCTGTTCTTCTACCCACTTGCCTCGCTATAACGCTTTAGCGAAAAAGTTTGCGAAACACGGCATTGATGAGATTGTTTGTGTATCGGTAAACGATACTTTCGTTATGAATGCATGGGCCGCAGATCAAGAAGCCGCTAACATAACCGTTATTCCCGACGGTAACGGAGAATTTACCGATGGCATGGGTATGCTAGTCGATAAAGCGGATTTGGGTTTCGGCAAAAGAAGTTGGCGTTACTCGATGCTAGTGAAAGATGGCGTGGTAGACAAAATGTTTATTGAACCTGATGTAGCTGGCGACCCGTTTGAGGTGTCGGATGCAGATACCATGCTGGCTTACATTGCGCCAGAGGAGCAAACTAACGCACCTGTTTCTATTATCACAAAACCGGGTTGTCCTTTCTGTGCTAAAGCGAAAAAACTGCTTGATGAAAAAGGCTACGAGTACGAAGAAATCGTGTTGGGCAAAGATGCATCACTAACCAGCTTAACGGCGATTAGCGGTCGTGAAACTGTGCCGCAGGTCTTTATCGGTGGTAAACATATCGGTGGTTCTGACGATCTAGAGGTTTACTTTAGCTAACGTAATATACGTATTAATCGTCACAAGAAACGGGAGCATGGTAAACTGCTCCCGTTTTTTATTAATTATCCGTAGCGGAGAATAATAGTGTCATCGAAGTTTTTTGTAAAAATGCTCATAGGTATTGTTGCGCTTTTAGGTGTAAATATGGCTATAGCCGCAAATTTATCTATACCCGATACGAGCGAAATGAAAAGCAGAAGTTTTTCAGACCTTCAAAATCAGTTCAAAGCATTTTACGAAAAAGAGTGGGGCCAAACCCAGCCGTGTAGAGAAACGGCACTCAATCGTTTTTCGGTATGCAGCAACGTATTGCGCAATGAAGGCAATTCGCCTTTCATGCTGACCAACAAATCAAGCAGCAAGGTGGCAGTGCTTATCCACGGCTTAAGCGACTCACCTTTCTTTATGCGTGAAATCGCCAACATCTTATTTGAACAGGGTTTTACTGTAGTCGTGCCGCTTTTGCCTGGGCATGGTAAACGAGATGCCGACGATGACATGTCTGACTGGGATTTAGCTGAGCGCTGGCAGGGGCATGTTGATGAAGTCATTAAATTGGCTGATAGCATGGGTGATACTTTGCTTGTAGGTGGCTTCTCTACAGGTGGTGCGCTGGCGGTTGAACATTATCTGGATAGTGCAGGAAACGAAGTAAATAATATTGATGGTCTTATGCTATTTTCTGGCGCGCTGGCGCTGTCTGATAATGCTGAAAGTATGTCTCGAATTTGGGGCATTAAACTTTTAGCCAGAATTATTGATGGAACCTATCAAACTCATGGCCCCAACCCTTATAAGTATCCAAATGTGGCAGGTTTAGCAGGGTTGGAATTGATGGATTTAATAAACATCATTCGGGACAAAGTCGAGGAAGGACAGCAAATTGAAGTGCCGCTATTTGCCGCTCATTCTCAAGCTGATGTAACCACGCCAATTCTCGGAATAGAGCAGTTAATGGACGCAAGTAAAGGTCCGAATACCTTTTTCGTTATCGATGAATCGTACGGGTTGTGCCATGCAGATTTAGTTGTGAATACAAGCTTGCTCAATAAAATGAATTTCAACGCAAGCATGGTTAATCAGCAAGAAGAGTGTGCGGTACCTAAAGCAAACCCGCTATTTTCAACCATGGGCCTTATGTTGCGAGATTACCTGTCTCAGTTTGAATAAGTTACTGGGGCTTGTTGACCTTTGGTGTACAATAAAGGTCAACAGGCCCTAGCTTAGCGACATTAACGGCTGGCTTTACTGCTTGGTTACATCACGCTATTATTTCGTTGCACAATAGACAGCAATATTTTGAGTACAGTATTTGAGAAAGTTTCGGATTAGTTTAACGCGCAAACGGTATAGGTCGGCGAATGCAAGTTCGTTTATCCTTACACTGTTTTTAATGGTGGCCCTCGTGTCGTCAGGTAGCGCTGTATCTATCGAACATTCATACGAACATGCTCATTCAATGGCGGTGATGACAGCGCAGTCGGATGGTGCTCATGCTAACCATCAGGTTCGAATGCCTGAGTCTGCTAATACACATTGTCAGCACCAAGAATCGTCATCACAACATGCGGATTTAAGTGCTAAAAACAGCAAGAGCAAACCCGCTCAGTTCGACGGCGTACAAGTTAGCGATGCAGGCGTGAAAGCATCGCAGATGAGCGATATGTCTTGCTGCAAGGATGAATGTAATTGCCCAGCCGATCACTGTTTTAATCTTAGCGCGAGTGCGCTCATTCAGCCCACCGTTGAAACCGAAATATCGGTAGCCAGAATGGCTGCCACTGCACCTATACTGGGGCAGCGCTCATCTCCTCACTTCGGGCAGTTTCGCCGACCTAAGTCACTTTTCACAGCATAGATCTATCTCGCGGATTTATTTCGCAGCAGAGACGTTTTTACGTCACGACGTCGTCTTGTCGTTTTGAGATGTCTCTAACCTTTTATCTATGTAACGCGTGGTAAGCCTTTTTGCTAATCCCCTTTGTCGAATTTAGCGAAAAGCATGCAACGTCAACACGCCTTACACCTGAAAAGTGATGTTATACATGAGCAACTATTCGGTACCCAAAAAAGTGAACGAAAGCGCTAACAGACCTTGTAAAGTAAGCGCTTTGTTCGCCTTAATTTTTGTGCTTTCTTCTTTTTTGATGGCAAATAAGCCTGTTGTCGCGCAGACCCTAAGCCTGGAACAAGCGCTGCAGTTAGCTATTCAATACGACCCTTTGCTTAAAGGGAATGCGCATCGAAAGGATCGCTTTAATGCAGAAGCTGAAGCGTCATCATATTGGGCAAATCCTCAGGTTTCAGCTTCTGTACAAAACTTGCCTACCGACGGCTTCGCATTTGACCAAGAGCCTATGACGCAATTTAAAGTTGGTTTGAAGCAGCAGTTACCGCGAGGCGATGAAAACCTCTACAGCCGGCAAAAGTATCAGGTTATGGCTGATCAAATGTCCGTAGAGAGCCAAGCGAGAAAGGCGTGGCTTAAACGTGAAGTTACCCTTACCTGGTTAGATTGGGTCTATGCAACACGTCGCATTAGATTATTGGACAAAGAGAAATCATTGCTTACACAGCTACTCGATTTTACTGACTCCAGATACAGCCAAGGCGTTGGTGCAGCGGCGCAACAAGATATACTGCAAGTGCGCTTGGCATTGTTGTCACTAGACGACAAATATGTGCAGGCCTACCAGCAAAAAAATGAAGCGAGATCGGCACTTTCAAAATGGTTTGGTGCGCCGCTAGATGACTCTGTAAGCGCACCGCTGGCTCAATCAACGCCTTCTTATCCAACGCGTATCGAGCTCGATGCTATCTTAAACGACAGCAACCTCAGCCTTTCTTCGTTCTTAACGGTTATTGAGAACAGTGAGCCTTTTTCAATACTACAGCATCATCCTGAGGCTATGCTGCTTCAAATTCAGACCCAGATAGAAGCGCAAAATGTGAACATAGCGCGAGAGCAAACTAAGTCTCAGTGGGCATTTGAAGCAAGTTATGGATACAGACAAGACGCGCAAAATGGCGCAAGCCGAGCTGATTTTGTGTCATTGGGTGTTCAAGTAGACCTTCCGTTTTTCAATAAATCTCGTCAAGACGCTTCAATAGCCGCGGCGGCTTCCAAAATGAGTGCGTCTGAAACGGACTTCCGCTTGAAAGTGAACGAGCTTGCCGCGAATGCAGAGGTGCTTAAATCACGCTTGTCAGCGCTAAGTGAGCGCAAAGCGCTTTATGAAACGGCGTTAATTGGTGAAACACGGCAACTTTCTGAAGCTGAACTGACAGCTTATACCTCAGACACCGGTGATATCGGCGATGTTGTCAATGCCAATCTCAAGCAAGTACAAGTGCAGGATGATTTACTCAAAATCGACATCGAGCGCGCCAGAACACTGGCGTCACTTGCTTATTTGTACCTGCCCACTCACGCCCATTTTTCGAATAAAGAGTAGTTAATATGACATCTTCAACTCACCCTGCTCCAGATACAAAGAGCACGCTAATAAAAGGTTTGCTAGTAGGTCTGCTATTTGGCGGCCTATTAGCGTTCGGCTTGGCCTCACTATTGTTGTCTGATTCATCAAAACACGGAAATGGCGAAAGTGCCCTTAGCGACGAAACTGACAATAAAGCCCCTTTATATTGGGTAGCGCCTATGGATGACAGCTATCGCCGTGACAAACCGGGAAAGTCACCGATGGGAATGGACTTAGTGCCCGTATACGCCAATGACGACGCAACATCTGCGAAAAGTAATGAGCGTTCGCCTGGTACCGTAATGATTCCGCCAAATGTACAGCACAATATAGGGGTTAAAGTCGCGCCCGTTACCATTGGAACACTTCAACAGACCGTAAAGGCGGTGGGTAACGTTGCTTACGATGAAGATAGCATTGTGCACATCCACCCTAGAGTATCAGGTTGGGTCGACAGGCTTTTCATTAAATCCCAAGGTGAGCAAGTTGAAAAAGAACAGGCACTTTATACCCTATACTCGCCAGAATTAGTTAGCGCACAAGAAGAATACGTTTTAGCTATTAAGCGAGGAGATTCACGTTTAATTCAGGGCGCCGCCGAGCGCCTAAGAACTCTAGGGCTATCAAAGGGCATTATTGAAGCATTGCAAAAAACTAGACGAGTAACACAAACCGTCACATTTAACGCGCCGCAAAGCGGTGTGGTAGAAGCGCTGAATATCAGGGAAGGATTTTACGTTCAGCCCGGGACAACCTTGATGAGCATCGCACAGCTAGATACGGTGTGGGTGATTGCTGAGGTACCTGAAAAATACGCGCAAATCATAGCGCCTCATAATAGCGCTGTGGTTACCCTCGACGAAATGGACCATGCGTCTGATGCTAAATGGGAAAGTCACGTAGAGTATATTTATCCGTCTTTGTCGGAAACAACGCGAACCCTGAAAGTGCGCATACCGCTAAACAATAACAACCACACGTTAAAGCCCAATATGTTTGCCCACGTTGGAATAAAGCCTACTCAACGCAAGGCAGCGTTACTGGTTCCTCGCAGTGCCGTTATTCGCACGGCTGAGGGCGCAAAAGTGGTACTCAGTGATGGCGATGGCAACTTTAAGTCGGTACGGGTAACGCTGGGGCAAAGCGATACTACACATTTTGAAGTCGTCGAAGGCTTGCTGCCAGAGGATGATGTGGTGGTATCAGCACAATTTTTGATTGATTCAGAGTCGTCGAAAAGCAGTGACTTTGAGCGAATGAAAGCGCCCGATCACCAGGCCACGACAACAGGTACAATTGAGGCAATTGAATTGCCAGCTGACACCGAAAAGAATGGCGCTTCGAATCACGCAAAGTTAGTAATCGCTCGCGGCCCGATTGAAAAATGGGGGAGGGGACCTGCGACAATGTCATTTGCGGTATCAAAGCATATTGACTTATCTCAGTTCAAAGAAGGTGACAACATCATGTTCACCTTTGTGACTGGCGAAGAATTCACGGTTATCGATATGCGTAAACATAGTGAACATGCCATGGACAAGGGCATGGTTCATGGCACAGAACACAGCAATCATAAACATGATACGAGCAACCTGAAGGGCGATGGAGAGCAAAGCGATGCTCACGAGTCGATGGTTCATAAGTCAATGGTTCACAAGTCGGCAGAACAAAAATCGATAAATCATAAGGAGCATATGCACCATGATTGAATCGGTAATTCGCTGGTCGGTAAACAATAGAATACTGGTATTGCTGAGCGCTATTATGCTCAGTATTGCGGGTGTCTGGGCGGTGAAAAACACCCCCGTCGATGCTATCCCTGATTTATCTGATGTCCAAGTTATAGTGAAAGTAAACTATCCCGGTCAGTCGCCGCAAGTGGTGGAAGATCAGGTGACGTTTCCACTCACCTCTGCGCTAATGTCAGTGCCTGGCGCACAGACGGTGCGAGGGTATTCATTCTTCGGCGATGCCTACGTGTATATTATCTTTGATGACGATACAGACATGTACTGGGCTCGAAGCCGCGTTCTGGAATACCTAAGCCAAGCGTCTTCGCAACTTCCAGAAGGCGTGACACCTCAGCTAGGTCCAGATG
>NZ_JAFLMX010000330.1:0-2692 GCF_017849675.1 Alteromonas sp. AO-Serp | reverse complement strand
TATTAAGCTGTTTTTCGTTGATTATCTATACAAGGAAAAACACATGACAACTGCATACTTAGAGCACGCGAATATCACCGTTGAAAACCCAGATGAGCTAGCCAGCTTACTTTGTACGCTATTTGGTTGGAAAGTACGGTGGAGCGGCGGCGCCAAAAATGACGGCTACACGGTGCACGTAGGAAACGATAAAGACTACCTCGCCCTTTACAGACCTAAAATTATCAATGATATAGAAAGCGATTATAAAACCCTCGCCAATATCAACCACATCGGTATTGTTGTGCCTAATTTAGACGAAACAGAGCAGCGGGTTCTGGCACTAAATTTCAATACTTTTAGCCATGGCGATTATGAACCAGGTAGACGCTTTTATTTCATGGCTCAGCAAAACATAGAGATTGAAGTCGTTTCATATAATTAGGGCTATTAAGTGATACGCCTAGCTGAACTTTCAAATTTAGTGTTAGATTAACGTTACCCCACTCGTGCGCGTTTTACTTTGTATTTGTGTTTGCTAGGTTTGTTTACTAAAAATGAACGCGCACTGTGGTCATTTTAATAATAGACAGGAAACATGGATGAGAAAGTTACTAGCGATAAGTTTAGGTTTAGTAATGTTGTCCCTATCGGCAAACGCATGGGCGAATAACATTCTTAGTATGAAACAGCGAAGCGAGCTGATTGACAAGATCACCGTTGAACGCTTCAACTCTGTGCTGCCCCAAATTATGGAGCGTGAAGGCATCGACATGTGGGTGCTTATGTCCCGGGAATACAACGAAGATCCCGTTTTAAAAACCATGTTACCTTCTACTTGGATTTCCGCACGACGTCATACCATGTTAGTCATTTATAACCCCGGCAATGGTCAACCGCTAGAACGTTTGGCCGTTGCAAGATATGCGGTAGGGTCGCTATTTAAAAAAGCGTGGGATAAGGAAGCACAACCCGACCAGTGGGAGGCATTGAAACACATTATCGAAGCCCGGAATCCCGCTAAAATTGCCATTAATACGTCTGATTCATTTGCGCTCGCTGATGGCATGACCTCTACCGAACACGATAAATTCATGGCCGTACTTCCTGAAGCGCTGAAAAGCCGCGTTGTAAGTGGCGAAAGACTCTCAATCGGTTGGCTGGAAACGCGCAGTGACCTTGAAATGCAATATTATCCGGTACTTACTCAAATTGGTCATTCACTAATAGCAACGGCATTTTCAAATGAAGTTATAACCCCTAACGTGACAACTACAGACGATGTGGTGTGGTGGCTGCGTGATCAAACGCGCGCTTTAGGGCTGACCAACTGGTTTCATCCTACTGTCTCAATTCAACGTAAAGACAGTGAAGTCTTCGACCAAATTACCGCATTTAGCAAGCGTCCTGGTGAAAACATCATTCGGCCGGGCGATCTCATTCATGTCGATTTCGGCATTACTTACCTTCGACTTAATACTGATCAACAGCAGCATGCTTACGTGTTAAAGCCTGGTGAAAAAGACGCGCCAGCTTCACTTAAGGAAGCACTTAAATCTGGAAACCAGTTGCAGGACATTCTGACCGGTAATTTTAAAGTAGGCAGAACAGGTAACACTATTTTGAGTATGTCGCGGCAGCAGGCTATCGAACAAAGCATTACGCCCGCTATTTACACCCACCCGCTTGGTTTTCATGGGCACGCAGCGGGTCCAACGATAGGAATGTGGGATGCACAGGAAGGAGTACCAGTTCAAGGTGACTATCCAGTGTTTGCACAAACGGCTTATTCGATAGAACTCAATGCAGCAAGCTTTATTAAAGAGTGGAACAAAGAAATTAGAATTATGCTGGAAGAAGATGCATTTTTTGACGGTCAGTCAGTAACCTATTTAGATGGCAGGCAAACTGAGTTTCATTTGATTCATTCAGATGAAAACCAATAACTATGGGTGGAGCGTTACGCCTATTTTAAGACCCATACGAAATGAAAAAACTGAACGGTGCGGCTAAAGGTTGGCCGATGCGAGAAGACTTACGTAGAATTAAATCAAGCGAAGCGTAAAGTGTCAGGCCTTTCGCCCTTTCAAGCGAAAGGCCATGAAACTGTACTAAATATTAGCAGTAGGTTGCTATCCTAAAACGCAGTCTTATTCAGCAGCAGTGCGAACAACTACGTTCTCTGCACTGTATTCGCGAACAAAATCAGACATTGTTTTGTGGTTACAAATAATATTCTCACCTTCCAAACCAAACTTCGCTAGTGCCGCTTCTTTACCTACTGAAAGCGCTTCTAGACAAGCCTGTGACGCAACATCTTGGTTTTTAGCAACAAGTGCTACAGTTTTCGCGTTTTCAGTCGCCTTGTTGTTTTTGTACATGTAAGCAAAAGTGCGAAGTGATTCGCCGTTGCAACGTACAGATGCACTGAACTCTTCTGCGTTAAAACCTTTTGAACGGATAAGACGCAATGCTGGACCAAAACCATCTTCAGCAGCAGTTAAACATGCTTGTGTTTCGATGTTGTCGTTAATTGGCTTTAGTACGACATCTTTTGCGAAAGATTGAGTGGCAGCAACAGATAGTGTTAGAGCAATTGCGAAAGTAGACAGTTTCATTTTTGAATTCCTATTTTGTAACTAAATTAGATATCACCTGAGTGATGAATACATTATGAACAATACTTTCAAAAAATAAAGCATTTTTCGTAATT
>NZ_JAFLMX010000203.1:0-11127 GCF_017849675.1 Alteromonas sp. AO-Serp | reverse complement strand
ACAGAGCCAGCCCCAAAACACAAAGCGCCCTGTTAGAAGCGATGGAAGAGCGACAAGTAAGTATCGATGGTGTAACCCACGCGCTACCCTCTCCATTTTTTGTTATTGCTACACAAAACCCAAGCTATCAATCGGGCACTTATCCCTTGCCAGAGTCCCAACTCGACCGTTTCTTTATGCGTATCTCTTTGGGCTATCCAGCGTGGGAAGCAGAAAAAGCCATGCTATTGCAACAGGATGCATCAGCACCGCTTGCACAAATATTAAATGAGGAGAATTTGCGCGAAATGCAACGAGAGGTAGCCACTATTCATACCAGCGATGCCATTATTCATTACATTCTAAGATTGGTGAGTGAAAGTCGAGAAAGTAATGATTACCCTAATCCCCTATCGCCACGAGCGAGTAGAGCGATACTCCAAGGTGCCAAAGCCTGGGCGTTTGTTTCTGGAAAATCATATGTTACTCCCGAAGATGTACAGGCCGTCTTCGTGGCCATTACCGCTCATAGGCTAACATTGTCTTCACATCAGTTGGCACAAGGGCAGCAAACCCATGCTTTTGACGGTGAAAAACTGAGCCAGAAATTACTCGATAGTATTGACCCACTGGCAGCCTAGCATTCATGAATTTTCGGAGCGCTAAAGGTGCGTAGAATGCCAGCTTCACTTTCGAATTACCTACAACGCAGGCTATTAAAGTGGTTAGACAGGCGAGTTCCGGCTTCTCACGAACATCACCTCAACGTAAACAGTATTTTTATATTGCCGAGCGGATTCGGTTGGTCTTTTATTATTCTATCGCTGTGTTTGTTTTTACTTGGCACTAACTACCAAAACAACTTGATGTTGCTGCTTAGCTATTTGTGCTTAAGCATTATGCTATTAACGCTGTTTTACACTCATCAAAACTTTGCGCGTTTAGCGCTTAAAGCGACGCCCCCCAGTCCATTTCACTGTAACTTACAGGGTGAATTGCAGCTTCAGGTTATCCCTCACCCGTCAGCGCCAACGAAAACGTGCAATGGTGTATTAGCGATAAAGTGGCTAAATACAGTGCGCCCCATGGATACGACTGCTCATGCAAGCAATGAAAACATTTCAGTGGCTCAGCAGACGTACAGCTTTTCTTTAAACGACAATGAAGTTACGGATACAAAACAAACGCAAACCCTCAGCGTGCCTCTTCCAATACCAGTACGGGGGCGATTTGCACTCGGCAGACTAACCATTGCATGCGATTTTCCGTTGGGATTATACAAATGCTGGACCCACCTCGATTTTGACCAACAAGTCACTGTCTACGCAAAACCTCAAGAAGGTCCGGTCACTGTTAATAAGGTAGCGAGTTCTAATGAGTCGGATAGCGTCAGTCAGGTTAACGACCTTACAAGTAACGAAGACTTTTACGCATTAAACGATTACGAAGTTGGACAGCCGCTTAATCGCGTATCATGGAAGCATGTGGCGAAAAACGGAAATTGGGTTTCGAAATCCTTTACCTCCTTGCAAAGCGACAGTTTTGTACTTTCAGTTCCCTCAAACATAGATGTGGAAACTGCCGTGTCGGCGCTTACCTATGCAACATTGTCTTGGACAGGCGCAAACCGGGTATTTGGAATACAGTACAAAGGGCTTAACATTGCCCCTGCTCACGGGGTAAAACAAATGCACGAATGTCTTAGTGCACTTGCGTGTTTGAATTCGCATTCATCACAAGCTTCTTCAACCTCAAATAAAACGGTCTCAATATCTTCCATAAAGAATGAAAGGGCGAGGTCAACGAAATGAGCTCCGCTATCTTAAGCCGTTTAACGCAATTAACCGTTGTTAAAAGCGTGTTTAGCCAACCAACGTCCGTGGCTGTGCTTATGCTCTGCATAGCTTTCTCTCTTATTCTTTTTACTCTTACCGCGCCGCTTATGACATGGGTAATTATGCTAGGTGGGTGTGCTGTGATAGTGAGAGCCGCAGGCCTTAGTGCGTTGAATAGTTTGCCAACATCACGCACGGTTAACTTGCTGGCAATATTGGCAGTGTTCGCATTATCGTGGTTCGGCTTTTCAGTAGGATTGCTTGATAGCATGATTAACCTATTGACCGTCGCGTGCGCGCTCAAAATCATGCTGGTTGAGAAAAAACGAGATTTTCACTTAATTGTATGTACCTGTTTGTTCTTGATCGGCTGCGGATTTATCTCGTCTCTAAGCGTATTTGCGTGGATTGGCTATACAGGAATACTGGCCCTGCTGCTATTCGCGACTGCCATTTATCACGGTGCAGGAGTACCCAAATCAAAAAGCATTAAATTCGTGACCGTACTTATTGTCCAAGCTTTCCCTATCGCGCTGCTACTGTTTTTACTGCTTCCCCAACTCCCTCCGCTTTGGCAGATGCCCACGTCAAAGTCGACTGAAACCGGGCTTTCTGACACGGTGACGACTGGTGATATTGCGTCACTTGCAAGTTCATCTGAATTGGCTTTCAGCGCCACATTTGAAAACGCAGAAGCAGTCCCTGTTGCACCGTCCAGGTATTGGCGCGCTATGACCTTAGAACATTTTGACGGGAAAACCTGGTCTATTAGCAACAAACGCAAACAGGCAGAGCAGCAGTTAGCTTACATGGGCAAGCCAACACCCTTGTCAGCTCTGGCCGAGGAAAATACGCCTCAAGTGATAAGTTATGAATTGATCGTGGAACCCACACAGCAAACGTGGCTGTTTGCGCTAGCGCCTTCGACACCCAACAACCGCGAGAACAGTATTTTCGTAAGAAGTCTTTTTGATTTTACGTTAAGGGCGAATAGCCCAATATCCAGTAAAAAAGCGTTTTATCTGCGCTACTATCCAACTGCTCAAATCACTAGCGGAATAGGAAATTTTGAATCGCAACTAAACCTTCAGGTTTCCATGAATGGCAACCCTCAAGCCAGAGCATGGGGACAGACACTTGCCAAACAATACTCAAGCGCACAGCAAATTGTTAGCGCAATAATGCGTGAATTTAATCAAGGGGGCTTCCGCTACACCCTATCGCCGAACGCCATGCCTACCGACCCCATCGACCGTTTTTTATTTGAAGAACGCTCAGGTTTTTGTGCCCATTACGCAGGCGCCATGGTGTATGTGCTTCGCGCCGCAGGGGTACCGGCAAGAATGGTGACAGGCTACCAGGGCGGAAGCGCACTTAATGACAATGTGCTGCAAATAAGGCAGTACGATGCACATGCGTGGGTGGAAGCATTTATTGATGGTGTATGGATTCGACACGACCCAACGAGTATGGTGGCACCGTCACGCTTAACCTTCGGGCTTGAACGTGCGTTGGAAGAGCTTGGGGAGTCTCGTGAAGCGAGTATTTTGGGCGACCTTAGCAACGCTGCCATTTTTGCAACGTTACAAAGCTGGTTTCAACAGCTCGATTACTCATGGAGTAAATGGGTACTGGGCTTTGACAATACTGCGCAAACCAACATGCTTGAAGAATTACTAGGCTCGCTAACGCCGCAAAAAATGCGAGTTGTATTTCTTTCCGCCATTGGCCTAATTGGGCTTATTTTAGCACTTTATTTTTTACCCAATACGCATCGCAACACACTGTCGCCCTCACACAGAGTTTTACTAAACGCAATAAAATGCGTTGAAGCTAAAACAGGAAAAGAAAGAGGGAATAAAACCTTGTCCGCCTTTATGAGTGAAGTTAACCCTTTGATAAACGAAGATGCTACCAAGGCACTAACACTTCTGTGTGAACTATTTGAGCATGAAAAATACGCACACCGAACACAAGAGACAAAAGTTTATCCAACCATGAAGCGTCAGTTAAAAATGTTAAAACAGGCATTAAAGTAGGAAATGGTTAAACCGGTTGCACCTTAAACACTCACACTCCCCCCCTTTTTAGTGCAGACTAATTAATAGTGCCTTGGCGCAAGCGTCTATCAACACAGCCATGAATTTATACAAAGCATTGTTTTTAATAGCAATAAATAACGCATTTAGGTACATTTTGGTTATTGGCACTTTTTTAGCTTTGTACAAATGGATAACAAAAGTACGAAGGCGCTTATACAAGTATTAGTTGCCAACGGGCTTCAGAGTACAAAGGCGTACATATAACCGACGGTTTATTTGTTAGCTACCACAATGCATGAGTTTCGGACAAAGGCGTCCCCAGTTCTTTCTTACGAGAGCGCTGCGGACGCCTTTTTTTGATCTTCTGGAACGCATTGAAACAGTAAACGCCAACACACAGATGACAACTTATTAATAACGACAACGTGAGGTGAAACCATGGCTTATCTTCTCCCCGCTGAGTTTGCAACCAAGATGGTAGATGCAGGCGAAGCCAAAATTTATATGTCTACACGAGATACTCTAATTCGCGCTTATATGGCAGGTGCAATATTGGCCCTAGCCGCTGTTTTTGCCGTTACCATTGCCGTTCAAACCGGCGTGTTTCTTCTTGGCGCAGTGTTATTCCCAGTGGGCTTTTGTATGCTCTACCTTATGGGGTTTGACCTATTAACCGGCGTGTTTGTACTTACCCCGCTCGCTTGGCTTGCACAGCGACCTGGCGTCACGCCAAAACAAATTCTACGAAATTGGGGATTAGTATTTTTAGGTAACTTTGGCGGCGCATTAACCGTGGCCTTTATGATGTCGTTTATTTTTACCATGGGGTATAACGTGGATGGCGGTGCCATCGCGACTAAGGTAGCCAGCATTGGCGAAGCTCGTACATTGGGCTACGCAGAACACGGCGTTGCAGGCTGGTTCACCATTTTTATTCGCGGCATGTTGTGTAACTGGATGGTGTCGCTAGGCGTAGTGGGTGCAATGATTTCAACCCACGTTAGCGGAAAAGTACTAGCCATGTGGATGCCAATCATGCTGTTCTTCTTTATGGGTTTTGAGCACTCAGTAGTAAACATGTTCCTTTTCCCATTTGGCCTTATTATGGGCGGCGACTTCTCGGTTATGGACTACTTCATTTGGAACGAGATCCCAACTGCACTTGGAAATCTTGTTGGTGGCCTCGCCTTTACTGGACTAACCCTGTACACCACCCACGTTAAGACGCTACCCAAACGTACTATCCCTGTTGATAAAGCCGCTGCATCGCAAACACTGCCTATTTAACTAAAGCGCTTATCTTAAAGCCATCATGCCTTGTCCCTACAAGACACGTCATGATGGCGTTATCCGTTTCCTTGGAAATAACTAATTGGGCTCATAATTAAATATGCAGGTAAGAAGCAATTAAACATGAATGAGCGAGCCGCGTTAAACGCCCCAATTAACCCACCAGCTAACACGCTCAGTGTAAGTGCATTTTCTACAGCCGGCGTTAAAGCGATAAACCAAGATGCATACGCTTTTCATGTTTCTGATAACCCAGATCAAAGCAGCGTTTTTGTTATCGCCGACGGTGTAAGTAGCAGTACGGTTAGCCAAGTTGCTAGCGACTTTGCTACCAGTCAGTTTATTAAACTGTTTAATATGGCGCCGGAACAATGGTCGGTTAAGACGCGCGCTGAAACCATTATTAAAGAGATAAACGCGCTGCTTTACACACGTACGCAAAGAAGTCCCTTTTGCTATACACCAGAAAAAGGTTATGTTTGCACGTTAACAGTGGCAGTGGTAACAGGCAATCACATGGATGTATTTCATGTGGGGGATTGTCAAATTCAGGTTATTTCTAAGAACGCACAGTCGCCTGTCTTACTCACAAAACCTCATCGTCAAGTATCGGAAAGTGAGCCTTCGCAGAGTTATCTTACTAAAGCATTAGGCGTTAAAGCGAATATAGACATCGACCACACAACACTCACCCTCAACTCATCGAGCACGTTTTCGATAAGTAGCGACGGGGTTTATGAGTTTGTTTCGCTACCCACCATTCTTATGAAAATCAGTGAGGCCGATACGCTTTCTGAAAACCAAGCTGCGCTGGTAGTACATGAGGCATTTACTAGAGGAAGCGATGACAACCTCACCTTACTTCTCGTAAAGGTTCTTGTAGCTAGCCATGATGGCCTAGACGATCACAGACACCCACTGTATACAGGCGTTTCAACTTCACCTCATTCATCTGTACTTAACAGGTCGTTGGGCGAACAACTGATAACCAATTCTGAGGTTTCTGATGCTGCGATTCATTACTCAAATCAGCATTCTGATGAACATGTATGCGAAGAGCCTGCTGCCGCAAACTTTAAGACGGGTGATGATGTTGATGGACTGAAGCTAGAACGACAGCTTTATACGTCGGCCCGAAGCCATGTTTTTATTGCCACCAATTCGTCTTGTGAAGCTACGCACAGAAACAGCCCTGTGGTTGTAAAAACACCGGCTACCGACTTTACCCTATCACCAGAAATGGTAAATGGATTCCTAATAGAGAGCTGGTTTTCGAGACGGATTAATTCGGCACACGTTATTAAAAGCCCAACGTTTACTGATTTGGGTTTACCGTACCCTCCTTCTTCTTTTTACAGCGTAAGTGAATATATTCAAGGTCAAACGCTAGCTCAATGGGCTGTTGATAATCCTACGCCGCCATTAGAGCAAGTTAGGAATATAATCGAGCAGGTTGGTAAAGGTTTACAGGCAATGCACCGTCAGGGCATTGTTCATAGGGATATACGCCCCGACAATATTATTATTAGCGAACAAGGGCACTGTACTATTATAGATTTGGGTTCAGCAGCCTTAGCCGATGCCCCAAGCCTCTATAGTGACACACCTATTCCTGGCGCTGCACTTTTTTCCGCACCTGAATACTTTTTAGGAAATGTTGGCACAGAGCGCTCTGATCTGTTCTCCTTAGCCGTACTCACCTACTATCTTTTGTGCGGGCGTTACCCCTATGGCACAAAGCTCGCTCATTGTCGCACGTTGGCCGAGCAGAAAAAGTTAAAATACCAAACCGCATTGGCTCCTAATCGACCAATACCTAATTGGGTTGATAGCGCCCTTAAGCGTGCTTTGCATGTGAACCCTGATAAGCGATTTTCTTCACTATCTGAGTTTCTTTTTTCGCTTCGCTACCCAAATCCATCACAACATACGGCGTACGAGCCGTTAGTAAAACGACACCCTCTTTTTGTGTACAAGGTGCTAATACTGGCACTTATTTTCAGCAATCTAGTTACGCTCATTTTGTTTAACTAACCCTTTAAGGAAATGTAAATGATTACATCGAGAACCCAAGTTACCGACATGATCCAGTCAGCCAAAATTTTAAAAGGCATAAAGTGGAGTCAGATTGCCGAAGTTGTTGGTCAGTCAAAAGAATGGAGTACAGCAGCTTGCTTAGGACAAATGGCCATGACAAAGCAGCAAGCTGAAGCCGTGGGTGAGTTACTTGAACTCACCGACGAAGCCATTGCTTGGCTTCAAATCGTGCCTTACAAAGGCTCGTTACCCACAGAAGTCCCTACCGACCCGCTTATTTACCGCTGGTATGAATTGGTGAGTGTGTATGGCACTACATTAAAGGAATTAATTCATGAAGAGTTTGGCGACGGCATCATGAGTGCAATTGATTTTTCTATGGATTTACAGCGCGAAAACGATCCTAAAGGTGACCGTGTCAGCGTAGTTATGTCAGGTAAGTTTCTGCCATATAAGATGTACTAAACGTATTTCAGGATGGGACACCCGACATAAAAAAAGCCGGTCATGCGACCGGCTTTTTAGTATTTCTTGAAGCGTAAGCTAACCCAAAGTCAGCTTACGTTCGCAAAGGCTAATTACTTAGCAGCTTTACGTGCTTTCGCTTCTTCAATTACTTTGTCAGCTACGTTCTGAGGACATGCTGAGTAGTGGCTGAATTCCATAGAGAACTGACCACGACCAGATGTAATAGTACGTAGGTGACCGATGTAACCAAACATCTCAGATAGAGGTACGTCAGCCTTGATGCGAACGCCAGTAGCGCCAGCTTCTTGGTCTTTGATCATACCACGACGACGGTTAAGGTCACCGATTACGTCACCAACGTTGTCTTCTGGGCTGAACACGTCAACTTTCATTACAGGCTCAAGAATTTGAGGACCTGCTTTTGGCATTGACTGACGGAATGCGCCTTTCGCTGCAATTTCGAACGCGATTGCTGATGAGTCAACTGCGTGGAAACCACCGTCGAATAACTCAACTTCAACATCTAGTACTGGGTAGCCAGCTAGTGGACCCACTTCCATCATGCCTTTGAAGCCTTTTTCAATGGCTGGGAAGAATTCTTTAGGTACGTTACCGCCCACAACAGAAGAAGTGAACTTGAAGCCTGAGTTAGTTTCGCCCGGACGGATGCGGTAATCAATCTTACCGAACTGACCAGAACCACCAGACTGCTTCTTGTGCGTGTAGCTGTCTTCAACCGCTTGCGTGATAGTTTCACGGTATGCAACCTGAGGCTGACCAACTTCTAGCTCAACGCCGTAAGTACGCTTCAAGATGTCTACTTTGATATCTAGGTGAAGCTCACCCATACCTTTAAGGATGGTTTCGCCTGAATCTTCGTCAGTTTCAACTTGGAAAGATGGGTCTTCTGCTACTAGTTTACCGATAGCGATAGACATCTTTTCATTAGCGCCTTTGTCTTTTGGCTTAACAGCAATCGAGATTACTGGCTCAGGGAAGATCATTGGCTCTAGTGTACAAGGGTGCTTCGGATCACATAATGTGTGACCAGTTTGAACGTTCTTCATACCAACAACAGCTAGGATGTCACCTGCTTGTGCTGAAGTAAGTTCTGTACGTTCATCAGCGTGCATCTCAACCATACGGCCGATACGCTCAGTCTTACCCGTTGCGCTGTTAAGAATGGTGTCGCCTTTGTTAAGTTTACCAGAGTAAATACGGATAAACGTAAGGGCACCGAAACGGTCGTCCATGATTTTGAACGCAAGTGCACGGAACGGCTCGTCAACAGATACTGTTGCAACTTCACCAGTAGGCTCACCCGTTTCTTCGTCAGTTAGATCCTGTGGATCAACTTCTGTTGGAGAAGGTAGGAAGTCTACAACCGCGTCAAGAACTAGCTGAATACCTTTGTTCTTAAATGCAGAACCACAGTATGTTGGGAAGAACGCTAGGTCACGAGTACCTTTACGGATACAACGCTTGATGTCTTCTAGAGACGGCTCTTCACCATCCATGTAAGCCATCATTAGGTCGTCGTCTTGCTCAACAGCAGTTTCGATCATTTGCTCGCGATATTCTTGAGCTTTCTCAACCATGTCTTCAGGGATGTCTACAACTTCGTAGTTTTCAGGAAGACCTGAATCGTCCCAGATGTACGCTTTCATATCTAGAAGGTTAACAACACCTGTAAACTCGTCTTCGATACCGATTGGAAGCGTCATTACTAGTGGGTTTGCAGCAAGTACTTTCTTAACTTGGCCAACTACACGGTAAAAGTCTGCACCCATACGGTCTAGTTTGTTTACGAAGATTACACGCGCAACTTCTGATTCGTTAGCATAACGCCAGTTAGTTTCTGACTGAGGCTCAACACCGCCAGAACCACAGAATACACCGATACCGCCGTCTAGTACTTTAAGTGAACGATATACTTCAACTGTAAAGTCAACGTGTCCCGGAGTATCGATGATGTTCATGCGATGATCTTTCCAGAAACAGGTTGTTGCCGCTGACTGGATGGTAATACCACGCTCAGCTTCCTGCTCCATGAAGTCAGTTGTTGATTCACCATCGTGAACCTCACCAGTTTTATGGATTTTACCAGTAAGCTTCAAGATACGTTCTGTTGTGGTAGTTTTACCCGCGTCTACGTGGGCGAAAATACCAATGTTTCTGTAATGAGATAAGTCTGACATTAGTTCACTTTCATTGGTTCAGAGTAAAAAAACGGCCGGATTATAAAGGATTTCTATACCAGATTTACACCTTTTTTAGCATAAACCTTAAATTCGTTTGCCAAAATCCGCGCCACCATCAATTCTTTTCTTTAAGTATCAATAACTTATTAATTAATGACACTTTTTTGAAAAATAACAAAATCACACCTCATCTTTTGAAGTGCGAACAATTGTTACTGTAACTTCATCTCTGTCGTGGTAGAGATGCCTCACCTTCACCGCAAATGCATCTTCCAAGGCATTTAATCGGCCTCTTAGCAACGTCATGGCTTCAACTACAGTTTCATAACGTTGTTTCATAGGTAACTTTAAATTGAATATTGCGTGCGTTGCCCAGTGCTTAACTAACCAATCACCCATCAATTTAGCTACCCTATCGGGTTGCTCTATCATATCACATACCAGCAAATCTACACGACCAAATTGTGGTCGATAGGTAAACCCGTCTGCCGCGTGATGTTCAACCAAGCCCGTGCTCATTAAACTATCGGCTACAAGTCCATTGTCGATAGCTTCAACATACATTCCGCGCTTCACCAGCTGATATGTCCAACCGCCAGGGCATGCACCTAGGTCCACGGCACGTCCACCGCTTCGAAGTACCTTAGCCTGCTGTTTGTCGCTCAGCATATTCACTAAGGCATCTTCAAGTTTAAGCGTCGAGCGGCTCGGCGCATCACTTGGGAACTTTAACCGGCAAATACCCAAGTGATCGCCACTAGCATGACTGGGTAATGTATAGCCAATATGGCAAATCTCAAATGACTCAAAGAAAATATGTAGCTTTGGTTTACCTAAATTTTCCTTTGCGGTGAGCCATCCCGCCTTTCTTAGGGCTTGGCGAAGAGGAACAGTAAACTTTCGGCAGAACTTTGCGAGGGTTTTACCTTCTTCTGTATCTGGGTATTCGACGTCTATGGCGCCAAAAATTTGAAATGGTTTT
The DNA here is from genome assembly GCF_017849675.1 of Alteromonas sp. AO-Serp. Taxonomy (NCBI): domain Bacteria; kingdom Pseudomonadati; phylum Pseudomonadota; class Gammaproteobacteria; order Alteromonadales; family Alteromonadaceae; genus Alteromonas; species Alteromonas sp. AO-Serp. Next base: position 293 of record NZ_JAFLMX010000203.1, on the reverse strand, counting down.
TCTACCTCTTTCAAAGCCTCGAGCACTTGCCCTACCCTGTCCTCTTTCTCTATATCGTTTAGCGTGGCAAAAACTGCCACCAGCTGACGAGGGAAAATACTGTCGTGAACTGCAAACTGAGTAATGGTTTGTTCCAACTGCGAGGGATCGTATAAGTGATAAAGTACAAAGCCACTGTTCTTCTTCGACACTGGGTAGCCATAACATTGGGCTTCACCATATCGAGATGTAAGTTCGTTAGCCGTATCGTTTTCATACCCAGGTCGGCAATACCCTAAAATACTGGTGTTAGA
>NZ_JAFLMX010000207.1:0-6122 GCF_017849675.1 Alteromonas sp. AO-Serp | reverse complement strand
GCATTACGCAAATGATCAGCCACCAAGAATGCCATTTCAAGTACTTGGTCTGCATTTAAGCGCGGGTCGCATTGCGTTTTGTAGGCTTGCGCTAAGTCTTCATCGCTAATTTCATAAGCACCGCCTGTACACTCCGTTACGTGCTGACCGGTCATTTCAAGGTGAATACCACCTGCGTGAGTACCTTCTGCTTCGTGAGCTTGGAAAAACTGCTTAATTTCTTTCAAAATTGCATCGAAGTTACGGGTTTTATAGCCGCTAGATGCCGAGAACGTGTTGCCGTGCATCGGGTCAGAGCTCCACACTACGTGTCTGCCTTCAGCTTTCACTTTACGCAATAAGCGTGGCAAATTGTCGGCTAAATTATCGGCGCCCATACGCGTAATTAGCGTTAAACGACCTGGATCGTTTAGCGGGTTAAGCGCATCAATCAAACGAATAAGCTCGTCTTCTTGCATGCTTGGCCCCACTTTCACACCAATTGGGTTGTGAATGCCACGGAAAAACTCAACGTGCGCATGGTCAAGTTGACGGGTACGCTCGCCAATCCACACCATGTGAGCCGAACAATCGTAAGGCTTACCGGTAAGGGTATCGATGCGTGTTAGCGCCTGCTCATAGTTCAACAGCAATGCTTCATGCGACGTGAACAGTGAGGTCTCGTGCAGCGTAGAACTGGTTTGTGCGTTAATACCAATAACATCCATAAACTCAAGGGTATCTTGAATACGGTTGGCCATATCAGAATAACGCTCTTTAAGCGGATTGTTTTCAACGAACGCCATGTTCCAGCGGTTAACTTCATGAAGGTCGGCCAAACCACCTTGCGCGAACGCGCGAAGTAAATTCAGTGTTGACGCACTGCGATGGTAGGCTTCCAACAAACGGTCAGGATCTGGTCGACGGGCCGCTTCGGTAAATTCGAAGTTGTTGATGATATCACCACGATAGCTTGGCAAGGTCACGCCATCGCGGGTTTCGAAATCTGATGAGCGCGGCTTGGCGTACTGGCCTGCCATACGGGCAACCTTAGTTACCGGACAACGACCAGCAAAGGTAAGCACAATGGCCATTTGAAGAATAACTTTAAAGGTATCGCGAATTTTAGGCGCATTAAATTCGTCAAACGACTCAGCACAGTCGCCGCCTTGTAAAAGAAAGCCTTTACCCAAGCTGACTTCACCTAGCTGGCGTCTAAGCTCACGGGCTTCAGCAGCAAATACAAGCGGTGGATAAGAACTTAATGTTTGCTCTACTTCTTTTAAACGTACTTTGTCGTCGTACTCTGGTTGCTGAAGAATAGGTTTATTTCTCCAACTGTCTACTTGCCAATTACTCAACGGTGTTCTCCTGAATAAAAAACGTAGGGCAAACGTTTTACTGAAAATATTTATTGAAGCTAGATGCTTCGAATAAAAAGACTGTAACGCGCTTAACAGTGCGTCTGTAGCGCTTTTTTCTAATCAGTCTAATGTGAAAATGTGAATCTAAAAAAATGCTGGGGGCACTTTACCACATTTATTCTAGGGAAATAGGTGCGCAAACTTGAATTTCTAGAAAGTTATCGTGCTTGCTTATAGCAAAATAGCATTCAAACACACTTTCTAAGTTTGTTTGCGTGGCCACCTCTTGTGGCTTACCGAACGCTACCATGCGACCTTTTTGCAAAAGCCATAAACTATCGCAATAGTTGGCACTAAGCGCGATATCGTGAGACGTCATAAGAAGGGTATTCCCTTTATCGCAAAGGAATTTTACCAAACTAGCCAGTGCATATTGATGCCTTATATCAAGCCCTTGCAGAGGCTCGTCTAAAAACGCTATGCCCTCTCCGCGCTCTAACTGCGGCCATATTTGCAAAAGCGAACGACAAATTTCTACTCGCTGACGCTCACCGCCAGAAAGCTGGGTGACAATTTGGTTCAAGAAACCCGATATTTCGAGTGCTTTTTCTAAAACCGGAGGAATTAGTACATCTTGCTGTGCTGTTGCATAAAAGCTTAGGTACTCTTTTACCGACAAGTGAAAACCACTTTCGCTTTGTTGCGCTAATAAGGTGCGCACACTCGCAAGTGTTGCCAGCGACCAATCGTTCATTGGTTTACCTAGCAGCATGACGGTGCCCTCATCAGCGTCAATAAGGCCCGCAAGGGTAAGCAACAGTGTTGATTTCCCTGCCCCATTTGGCCCTATAATGTGAACGCACTCGCCTTTTTTTGCACGTAAACCTTCCACCGAAAGTCGCGATGCCACTTTTACATTCTGTAAGCTTAAAACGGTACGACTATCTGCTAGGTTATGGCTATTCGCTGGGCTATTGCAATCAGCAACGTCATCTTTAACGCTAACGTTTTCCTTAGGGTTAGTAATTATGGTGTCTTGCTCACTAGCATTTATTCGTTCATTGCTGCCAGAATCAGGGCGTTGCTGGGGTCTAAAATTGTTTGTCGTCATTTCATTTCCCCTCCACTACCCTTTTATTTGACCTTTAGCTAATGCCCAAATTAATAATGGACCGCCTAACGTAGCTGTTACCATAGACACCGGAAGCGTAATGGCACGGGTCATTTCAGAGCTTAACGCAACCAGCATCAGCAGACTTGCACCACTTAATGCACTTAACGGCAACAAATAGCGATTATTATGCCCGATGATCAAACGTAAGATATGCGGTACTAATAAGCCAACAAAAGCAATAGAGCCTGCCATAGACACCGCAGTGCCTACAGCAATAGCGCAGACAATGAGTGCGCGCTCAGTGAGTTTCTCCACATCCACACCACTGCTTTTTGCTGCAAGTTCACCAGCATAGAGCTTGTTTAAATCGCCGGCGAAATAAAGCTGTAATGCGACAGCAACAGCGATTAACGGGCCGCCCACTGACAAAATTAACCAGTTAGTTTGGTACAAGCTGCCCATTAACCAGAAAGTAAGATTGCGAAGGGCATTAGCGTCGCTGAACATGTAAAGCCAAGCGATAATAGCGCCGCTAAGAGTAGAGATGGCAATACCCGCTAGAATAACAGCCGTAGAGGAGCCCAACAGTTTTCTTGCTAAGCGGTAGATAATAAATGTAGATAACAACGCACCAATAAAACATCCCAAAGGCAGCAAATAGTGTAGGTACGCTGTAGCCCATTGTGGGGTTAGCAGTAGCAAAAGCGCAGCAACCAAGCTTGCGCCACTCGTAATGCCAATAATTCCCGGATCTGCCAGGGGATTTCGCAGTACTACTTGCAAGGTAGCGCCACTTGTAGACAGTGCCGCCCCTACTAAACACGCAGTGAGAATAAGCGGTATTTGAAGCTGAACAATAATATGCTGTTTTAGTTCAGCCGCCGTATCAGACAGCCCTGTCACGCCAACAATCCCTACCACACCTATGACGAGTGACAAAAGTACTGTTATTACAACCAAAGTGACGGCGGTGCGTTTAGTTCCTGTCATTGTCAATACGGGTTCTCAACGTGGGCTTTCGAGATGGTTTATCAATATGATCTGCGTTTATTGTTGTTGGGTTTGTTTAATATGCGCAATCAAACCGTCCGACGCTTCTTCGATAAGATCCAACACCAGCTCAAAGCCGCGCTTGCCGCCATAATATGGATCAGGTACTTCTTTATCGTCTGCATTTGCAAAATCAAGAAACAGCTTAATTTTATCGTGGTACTGGCTAGGCGACATACCGTGCAAATTAGCAAGGTTGCTGTTATCCATGGCAAGAATGAAGTCAAATCGTTCAAAATCGCTTTCATCAACACGTCGGCATTTCAGCCCTTTGAAGCTGTAACCTCGCTCTACGCCAGCGGCTTGCGAACGCTTATCGGGCGGGTTACCAATGTGATAGCCGTGGGTTCCCGCTGAGTCGATTTCTATATTCAATCCGGCTTGTGCAGCCTTGTGTTTAAACACGGCTTCTGCGGTTGGAGAACGACAAATATTACCCAAACACACGAACAACACCGATGTAGATTGTTTCATTCAAAATCCTATTTCAACACAGTGACGGAGCGTGACTAAACTTTATGCCTAGTTTCACGTATGATACGCCGTCAGAAAAATTGTGGAGTTAGTATGACCGCACATGTACTTATGCTAAGTAGCTCACGCCAAGGCGACGAGGCTTACTTAGAGCACGCTAGAGCGCTTATTTTTGCACACTTAGGCGAAATTCGCGACCTTCTATTTGTTCCTTACGCCGCCGTAACTCAAACGTACGATAGCTACGTGGACGCCGTTGCTACCGCCCTGCCAGAGTGCAAGGTTACGGGCCTACATACCGTTGAAGATCCGGTTGCCGCAGTAAATAACGCGAAGAAAAACGGCCAAGCCATTGTTGTAGGCGGTGGAAACACCTTTCACCTGCTTTCCACCCTTTATGCGAACGCGCTTATTGTGCCAATAAAGCATGCCATCGCCGATTGTACTCCTTATATTGGATGGAGTGCAGGTTCGAATATTTGTGGTCAATCAATTAGAACCACTAACGACATGCCCATTATCGAGCCGCCGAGTTTTGATGCGCTAGATATCGTGCCGTTTCAGTTAAACCCGCACTACACCGATTATCAGCCGCCGGGCCACAATGGCGAAACCCGCGACCAACGTCTGGCAGAGTTCACCACGCTTAATCCAACCACACCAGTAGTTGCTATTCGCGAAGGCACAGCGCTGCGCCTTACTAATAATCAACTTAGCCTAGTGGGTGAAAAAGACGGCTTTATCTTTCTAGGTGAAGAAAAAACGCCAATCAGTTCAGGTGATGATTTAACTTATTTGCTTGATAGCGGCGAATAGCGCCTCATCGCTAGGCGCTACCTGGTAGGGAATTTCTGCCAGTAGCGGCTCGGGTAACATGGCTTTAAGAGAATGCAGATTTTCTTGGTATCGCGTCATGTTACCCGTAATGTCGTTCGCAACCCATCCTTTAATGGTAAGTCCATCGGCGCGAATTGCTTCTGCGGTTAATAGCGCATGATTTAAGCACCCCAAACGCATGCCTACAACTAAAATCACATCCATTTTGAGTGTTTTCACGACATCAGAAAGATAGTAAGTGGGCGTATACTCATCACCTACCGTTAGCGGTAAACGCCACCCACCTGCACCTTCCATTAACAGAAGATCTGGTTGATAGGCGTGCAGTTCATCAAGCCCTTTTGCAATCTCGTCAAACGTTAACGCAACACCTTCTTCAAGAGCTGCAATATGTGGCGCTATAGCCGGCTTTAATGCAATTGGGTTTATTTGATGCAAAGGAAGTGTCTGTCCACTTTCTTCGTTTTTTTCATTTGCGCTTTTTAGCTCGTTATTGTCTGTTAGTTTAATGGCTTTATTTGCGCGTATTTTGGAGCACACTTGCTGAATATTTAGCGCATCTTCGTTAACCCACTCGCCATTTATCTGTTCGCATCCGGCTGCAATAGGCTTGTAGCCGATGGCGCTTAACGAGGATTTTTGCGCAGCTTGTAGTAGTTGGCAGGTAACATAGGTTTTACCTACTTCGGTGTCGGTACCGGTTATGAAATACTGCTTCATCGTTTTTCCAATCTAAAATGACTTACGCGGTAGGTAAGCGGTAACTTACTTTCTACACTGCTCATATTACTGTAAGCCATGGCTAATTTTTTAAGATCTCGACGGGTGAGCGGCGGTTGTCTTTGGCCGGTTTCACCTGCCCCCACCCCCTTCACAGAGCGCAGTAGCGACATAATATCGCAGTGAGTATCGACATAGTCCTTAGTAATCACCCGTTGCAAAGAAAGGCCCGACTGCTTAAAGCCATTTACCCACTGCGCTGTTGTTGGCATATAGGTTTCGGCCTGTGGAAGCTGCGCTACTTTGCGCGCCGTTTTAAGCTCACTAAATGAACCCGCCACCATAATCGCCAGCTCGGCAATACCACTCTTTTCAAGCACTCGCGCTACCTCATTAGCAACAAGACGAGTATCGCTAACCCACTGAAGCGCCATAGATGAAAATACGGTTGAAAATTGGCTATCACAGAAAGGCAAATCAACAGCACTACCTTCTACGAAAATGGGGTCAGAGTACATTTTTCTGGCCTGCGCCAACATGCGCTCGGCAATGTCTACGCCAGTTGCAGCTGCACCTTTATTTGC
>NZ_JAFLMX010000016.1:0-3727 GCF_017849675.1 Alteromonas sp. AO-Serp | reverse complement strand
GTACAAAGCCACTGTTCTTCTTAGATACTGGGTAGCCATAACACTGGGCTTCACCGTAACAACAGGTAAGATCTTTAGCCGTATCGTTTTCATAACAAGGTCGGCAATAACATAAAATACTGGTATTAGACATTACCTGCCCCCGGCGTGTGGTGAGTTTTGTTCTGCTCTTCTTTTTGTTTCTTATTTAAATCATGACCTTTTATCAGTCCAACCACTAACAACACCCATCCAATAATAAAGAACATGCCACCCAAAGGGGTTATCGGGCCAAACCATTTTATGCTGCTTATTCCTAGCGCGTATAAACTTCCACTAAACAACACCGTACCGGTAACGAAACAAAACGCTACCCGATTTGCCCACGTCGATGAGACAACGCCTGACAGCGCAGGCAAAATCAGCAAGGCTAATGCGTGATACATTTGATAACGCACGCCAATTTCAAACGTGTTGAGCTGCTGTGCAGTTAAGACGCTTTTTAAACCATGTGCGCCAAACGCACCTAGCACGACAGAAAGGCCCGCTAGCAATGCGCCAATAATAAGATAAGGTTTAGCAACGGTGGCAAACCTAAGTTTTTCAGTTTTCATTAAATTAGTCTTTCGCTCTGATTTCTAATTAACCATTAATTATTTAAATGGGCTTCAATAAAAGAAGCGGTAAGCGTGGCAGCGGTAACAATATGTTCTTCCTGCGTTTTGCCACTTGCTTTGCGAGGCTTAAAACTGTGATCGCCGTCGTCTAAATAGGCGCATTCAATGTCTGTAGATAATACGCTGCGCTTTTTGTAATCCTCTACTTCGCTCTTTGTACCAAAGGTATCTCGTTCACCCTGAATAATAAGCAAAGGCTTAGACGCCGTTTGCAGATGGTCGGTGCGTGTTTTTTCTGGCTTACCAGGAGGATGGAACGGATAGCCCAGCGCTATCGCGCCTTTTACATTGCTCACCGCTTCGTACACCATGGTCGCCATACGCCCGCCCATCGACTTTCCACCGATGAACACAGGCAAGTTATGCAAGGCTTTGTTATCTTTGCTGCAGGTTTCAATCACCGCAGTAAAATGTGACATAAGTTTATCGGCTTTATCGGGAGGCCTACGCTTACCGGTAGCTTTTATGGTTTGCATATAGGGAAAGTTAAAAAGAACGGTTGATATACCTCTAGCAACAAGTTCCTTCGCAATGTCTTGCATGAACTCATGCTCCTTACCGGCGCCGGCTCCATGGCCTAGTATCAAACACGCTAAGGGCTTATCGGCTTCATGCAATTCAATGTCAAAACTAGGCTGTTCAGCAATGGTGTTCAACTTAGTCATATTACAACAAGTCCTCTTGTTCAGCTTCGACCAGCGCTAAGATCCAGTCTCTAAATGCCGCAATCTTACCGAGTTCAGCCTGTGATTCCTCACACACGAGATAAAACGCATCGCGACTCTCCACTCGTTCTTCAAACGGCATAACTAGCCTTCCCGCTTCAATTTCCGGCCTTGCAAGTACCGTGTTACCCAACGCAATGCCTTGACCGAGTGCAGCGGCTTGCAAAACTAGCATGGAGTGACTGAAAACCGGTCCTTGGTTAACGTTTACGCCAACCACACCTACATGCTTCAACCAATTTTTCCATGCAGTACGGCTTAAGTCGTGAAGCAACACGTGGTGCCGTAAGTCAGACAGGCTGGATAAAGGTTTGGGGCCTTGAAAAAGCATTGGAGAGCAAAGCGGAGTAAGAAACTCTCGATGTAGCTGATCGGCTTGAAGACCAGCCCAACGACCTTTACCGTAATATATCGCAACGTCTACATCGTCTTCTAAGAAGCCTTCATCGAAATCAACTGCCTTGATGCGTACGTCGATGTCTGGATGCGCCAAACTAAACTTATGAATACGGGGTACCAGCCATTGGCTCGCAAAGCTGGGCGGCATCGCTACCGTGATAGCACCTTTACTGCCCTTCGCAAGTAGCCTTTCTGTCGCATCTTGTAAGTTTTTGAAGATATCTTTTAGCTCAAGAAAATAAGCTTGACCTTCTTCGGTTAGAAGCAGGGTTCTATTTCTTCGAAGAAATAGCTTCATCGATAAGAAATCTTCAAGTGCTTTTATCTGGTGGCTAACGGCAGCTTGCGTAACAAACAGCTCATCGGCAGCCTTAGTAAAGCTCAAATGGCGAGCAGCCGCTTCAAACGATTTCAAGGCGTTGAGAGGGGGTAAACGTCGATGCATATATCGTTTTTAATCCAGTGTGACCGAAGCATGACAAATTCATTAGTTTTTCTAATGACAACCCATACTTTTACTCGTTTTATTTTTCACCACCCACTGACTATAATTTACCCGAAATTAAAAAAGAACATTTAATTTCAGCATTTTATGATGAACATTTGTTAAACATTTTAACATTCATCAACAATTATTTAATTATTTTTATTAGGTGTGAAAATGAAAAAATTACTTTTAGCTAGTGTTTCTGTAATGGCTTTTGTAAGCGCTGCTGCAAATGCTAACGCACAACCAGAAAAGATCAATCTACAATCGTTAATCAACACAGCAATGACCAGCGTAAAAATGGCCGAAGTACTGCCAGAAAACGATGCGCACATTGTTGTGAAAAAGCAGTCTAAAGCGATTTTAGCTGAAGAGACGCAAGTTCAGCTTCACAAGAACTTATTAGCAATGACAAAAGGTGAAGAGCGCGTAAACGTTTCTGAAGCGGAATAAGCAACTCACACACCTGATACGCATGCCGGTGCTTGCACCGGCATACGCCATCAAATACTAGCTTAGGTATTACTTGTATCTAACGCGTCAAAACCTTTCACCAATTCATCTAGTGCTTTCATCTGCTGCAAGTAAGGCTCTAATTTTGCCAACGGCAGTGCGCAAGGCCCATCACATAGTGCTTCATCAGGGTTAGGATGCGCTTCTATAAATAGCCCTGCCAAACCTAATGCCATACCACTTCTGGCCAACTGTGCAGCTTGCGCTCTACGACCATCTGCAGACGTCGCACGGCCACCCGGCATTTGAAGTGCGTGAGTCGCATCAAATATTACTGGGGCATATTCTTTCATTGCGTCCATGCCAAGCATATCCACAACTAAATTGTTATATCCAAAGCAGCTACCACGCTCACAAAGAATAACCTTATCGTTCCCCGCTTCGCCTAGCTTTCCTATGATGTGACGCATTTCATGCGGTGCTAAGAATTGAGGCTTTTTCACATTGATAACGCTACCGGTTTTTGCCATTGCAACCACAAGGTCGGTTTGGCGCGCCAAGAAAGCAGGCAGTTGAATAACATCCACCACTTCAGCTACGGGAGCTGCTTGGTGCGGTTCGTGCACATCAGTGATAAGCGGAACGTTAAAGGTCGACTTAATTTCTTCAAAAATACGCAACCCTTCTTCCATGCCAGGCCCACGGTAAGAAGTCACAGATGAACGGTTCGCTTTATCAAACGAGGCTTTAAAAACGTACGGGATATTGAGCTTTTGCGTTACTTCAACATAGTGTTCTGCAATACGCATAGCGAGATCGCGAGACTCAAGTACGTTCATTCCACCGAACAGAACAAACGGCAAGTGGTTGGCAACGTCAACGTTACCTACATTAATAATCTGTTGAGATTCAGACATTATCTATTTCCAATTAAATCTTAAAAAAGAGGTTGTTTGGTTACAGCAACCATAGCCGTTGCCATAAGCACAACAAGCGCTGCTACGAAA
>NZ_JAFLMX010000196.1:0-1652 GCF_017849675.1 Alteromonas sp. AO-Serp | reverse complement strand
GATCACCAAACGTCATGAATGTTCCTATCTTTTTTATCTTATTGATATCGCAATATTATTTGTGGGGATACCTCAGGGTCAGAGTACTTTTTTCGCCACCCCCGAATAGTGGGGTCAGAGTACATTATTGGCTTTCCCTATTACAAAACCGAATAAATGTACTCTGACCCTGAGGGATCCCCACGAATTTAATTCCATGTGCCTGCGGTCCAGGCCCCGTCGACTATGGAGCTGTACCATTTGAGTGCAGTTTTCCACTGTCGCATAGTGAATCTTATTCGGCAAGCAACAGCTCTCAGACCGAGATAGTGGAATGACAGCACGCTTCTGGTGTCGGTATTAGCTTGGAAGCGCCGATGTTTATTCGAAGAGACGACTACCATACCCAATAAGATAGCAACCAGTGACGCTAACGTCGTCAGCAATACCAGGATTGTTAGACGCTGCTTTTTCACGCTTTTATTTTGCTCATAGCCAAGCCCGAACTTGGTACTTTTCATGTCTCTAAAGCCTTCTTCAATCTGCATCCGCTGGCGATAAATGGCAACGACCTGTTTCGATAAGCGTTGATGAGATGCTAGTGATGTGGCTAACAGCCACGGGTCTTTTGCACCTTGCGCATGGACTTTCGACCGCTTTGAGGCTTTGCGTGTACCATCTGGATTTGAAGCGTGGCGCCCTTTCGCTTTCTGCTTGAACAGAACTAACGTACAGGCAAAGGGGTTACCTCTAGCTATTTGGCTGTTATCAAAACGCTTAGGTCGACTGGTCGCTTGGGCATAAAGGTGACGAATACACTGCCACGTATTGCCGCTGTCGAGTGAGTAAAAATGCGGTTTGCGAACCCGTCCGACAATATCCCAGCCTAACGCTAATACTTCCCTGAACCAGGGTGATTTATATCCTGCGTCGGTGACGATAATGGGTCGGCAATTTGAAGGTAACATGGCGTGTAATGTCTTTAAGAATGCTTTGTGGGTGGCTGGTTTCTCTTTGGTCTTGTTGCAATGCACTTCTTGATAAAGTGTGATGGGCCGACCTTTCAGGGATATTGCCGCGCGTAAAAGAAAATGGGCTTTACGGTCGTCTAAATCTGACCAATCAATTGAGATAACAGGGCGTGACGTGCTACCACAAAATAGTTGGCATATAGATGCATAGATAAGCGGTGTTTCACTTAACAAATGCGGGTTTGAGAGCAAGCGGTCAGCGCGTTTAATCCGATGTTTTTCAAAGGCTTTAGTATTAATTCCTCGACCTATGCTGGTTACAGTTGCAGCGCTTCCATTAAGCAGACTTTTCACGCACGCCGTTACCGCATCCCGACGAGTTTTATGCATTTTATAGCTGACAAGCGATACAACATTGTTCACAATAGATAGGGCATTCATGGCTGTTTGGCCTCAGTGATTTTTGGCGATTGATCTGATCACCAAACGTCATGAATGTTCCTATCTTTTTTTATCTCACTGATATCGTTATATTATTTGTGGGGATACCTCAGGGTCAGAGTACTTTTCTGCCCCCAAAAAAATGGCAAAATGGGGGCAGAGTACATTTTCTCCCTAATGCCTTCCGGTAAAAAGGAGATCGTTATGAGGTTACTAATAAGGCTTGTTAGTTTAGCCGTGGCTGCGTACTCGTGTTATAGC
>NZ_JAFLMX010000286.1:0-5077 GCF_017849675.1 Alteromonas sp. AO-Serp | reverse complement strand
GCATAAAAACCGCCTTCGAGATCTTTATAAATAATACTGCCCTTCATGGTGACTTCACCTTTTGCATTATCTTCTACGGCTTCAGCCTGAGTAACTGGTTCGGCTACCAGTTCCTTGGGCATAGACGCCTTATCGTTAGCTTGAACTGTGGAAGATTTGTCTTTCATTTCAGTTCCTTGTTTCTCAAGATCTGCTTGTTTCACTGAGTCGTCATCTCCAGAGCAGCCCGTTGTATTTAAAAGGGCAGTAATTACTGCAACAAGGCATAGTGTTTTTGTTTTCATTTTATGTCCTTCATAGTAGTTTTAACGCGCAACAATTCTTAACGTTAAACCTAAAATTGATGAAAAGAAAGTCACATTAACGAGTCGGAAAACGGCAATAAAGTATATTTAAGGCGTAAACGGAATGTGTTTGGCTTGATGTACTGTTCTTATTTTTAAGGCGATGTTCGCTTTCAAAGAAAAAAGAAAGGTAAAAAAAGAGCCGGCGCCACTTACATGGGCCAGCTCTTTGGTAGGAGTAACAATATTTAAATTTTAGTATTCAAACATTGCTGAAATAGACTCTTCGTTGCTGATACGACGAATAGTTTCTGCAAGCATCTCAGATAAAGTAAGCTGTTTTACTTTTCCAATTTGCTTCATCTCTGCACTTAATGGGATAGAGTCGGTAACGATAATTTCGTCAATAACAGACTCTTTAAGGTTGTTTGCAGCGTTACCTGAAAAGATAGCGTGAGTTGCGTAAGCATAAACACGACGCGCACCATGTGCTTTAAGTGCTTCGGCTGCTTTTGCAAGCGTACCGCCTGTATCAATCATGTCATCGACAATGATGCAGTCTCTGTCTTTTACGTCACCAATGATGTTCATTACCTGAGCCACGTTCGCTTTAGGGCGACGCTTATCGATAATGGCAAGGTCGGTGTCGTTAAGTAGTTTCGCAGTAGCACGTGCACGTACAACACCGCCAATGTCAGGAGAAACGACTACAGGGTCGGCAAAATCACGTCTTACCATGTCAGCAAGAAGGATAGGAGTACCGAATGCGTTATCCACCGGAACATCAAAGAAACCTTGAATCTGTTCGGCGTGTAGGTCGATAGTAAGTACGCGGTCAACACCAACGTTAGACAGGAAGTCAGCCACTACTTTCGCAGTAATAGGCACCCTAGCTGAACGAACACGACGGTCTTGGCGTGCATAACCAAAGTAAGGAATTACTGCTGTAATACGACCAGCTGATGCGCGACGTAGTGCGTCGATCATCACAATAAGTTCCATAAGGTTATCGTTAGTAGGCGCACACGTAGACTGGATAATAAAAACGTCCGAGCCACGGACGTTTTCATGAATTTCTACGCTGATTTCACCGTCACTGAAACGGCCAACTTTGGCATTTCCAAGTTTGGTGTAGAGGCGATCGGCAACTTTCTGGGCAAGTTCTGGTACGGCATTACCTGCAAAGAGCTTCATATCTGGCACAAGTGGTTCCTCAGTGCGTTGATAAAAGAGGTTTGGCTGGGGTAGCAGGACTCGAACCTACGAATGGCGGGATCAAAACCCGCTGCCTTACCAACTTGGCTATACCCCAATTTTTAAGTTCTTGTCCGATGTGGCGTACACGCTATCTTTGTTGTTCTAATTTGTCTAATAGTGGTGAGCGATTCACACCTTTTGCGACAAAACTCTGCCAAGTTTCAGGCATTTGAGCCCTAACTTGTTCGGCTAAAGTGTAGTCAGAAAAAGTGGCAAACACGCATGCACCTGTGCCCGTCATTCGCGACGGTGCGTAGTGTACCAACCACTGTAATAATTTTGCAACTTCAGGATAGCGATTCGCGACTAATTGCTGACAATCATTCCAAGTTTTTTCAAATTTATAGTCTTCCCAACGTATCGCAGGTGTATTTCTGGGCAAATCCGGCGAGGTGAACACTTCGGCTGTGCTGACATGAACATTTGGGTTCGCTACAAGAAAATACTGTTCTTTTTGGGGAGCTGGCGTTATCTCTTCTCCAACGCCTCCTGCAAATGCAGTTAGACCTCGCACAAAAATAGGTACATCAGCGCCTAAAGATAACCCAAGCTCAGCCAGTTCATCTTCACTTAGCCCTGTGTTCCAAAGGTGATTAAGCGCCACTAACGTGGTTGCCGCATTCGATGAACCCCCGCCAATTCCGCCCCCCATAGGAAGGCGCTTGTCTAACGAAATAACGGCACCTTTATCACATTTTGTTTTTGTTGCCAGCAGTCGCGCTGCTTTTACAATTAAATTGTCATCGTCTGGCACACCATCAAGAGGTGTTTCCATGCGAATGGCTGTGTCGTCTGTACTTATGTCAAAGGCGAGTGCATCGCCGTAATCCAGCATTTGAAACAGACTTTGAAGCTGGTGATAGCCGTTGTCGTAGCGGCCAAGTATATGCAAGAAAAGATTCAGTTTAGCGGGGGAAGGCCACCAATCTTTATGTTCTGAAACAGATGAGTTCACTACAGAGTCCACTGATAAATTTTAATTTTAAGCTGAGTATTAGGCATGTCCGGCGTTTCATTCTGGGTAAGCGTTATGCTGTGAGGCAACCATACAGATGTGCCATCATCTAGCTCAACACTACCGTAGTTACCGTAAGCAACTTGCCAATTGCGGCAACCTTGGCAATAGCTCTCTAGGGTATTAACCAACCCTTTTTCAGTTAGGGTGAATTTATCACCGTCTAGCGGTAAGCCTTTTACCCAAGACAATAGTGATTCCACCGGAATGACCATTCCCGTAATCTGATAAATAAGTGGTTCTGGTAAAGCATCTACATACGTTTCACCGTCAGCCTCTAATACCGACTGCTGCTGGGTAACGTAAAGGTTAACCAGACTTACCCCTAGAAAATTGGTTAATCGAAAATCAAAATCACCGGAATCGTTTTTCCAGACTAAATTAAGGCTGGCCGCTTCCTTTCCTTGGCGAAATGCAATTTTTCCGCGCATTTGCCACTTATGTACTTCAGCAACTTTTTCAAGTTGGGCCGTGAGGTTTACCGCGTTTTCTGGGCCTTTGGGAGCGGTTGTGCATGCGCTCAGTACGAAGCAGAGAAACAACAGTAGGGAAATAAAGCGAATCATTAAGGCGCGTTACCTGTATAAAAATAAAACACATTTAATTGTGACATTATGGGAACACAGTTTCACCAACACTTTCAATCATTTTGGGTTTTTCGTACAATGCCGCTCCGACGTTGCCAGCACAGATTTTAATGACTTTACTCGCCCTCGGTATTAACCACAAAACAGCACCAGTAGCACTTCGCGAAAAAGTGGCCTTTACACCGGATTCTCTGGTGGAAGCGCTTGCGAGTTTAAAAAAGCTGGAAGGCGTAGATGAGTCTGTCATTGTATCGACCTGTAACCGCACTGAGCTATACGTCAATACTCAAGACGACACCGGCCAAAAGCTTCTACAATGGTTAAGTGACTTCCATCACTTGGATGTAGAAGAGATTGCCAATAACAGCTATGTGCTCGCGCAGGATGAAGCGGTAAAGCACATTATGCGTGTAGCCAGCGGACTTGATTCACTGATTTTGGGAGAACCTCAAATCTTAGGTCAGGTGAAGCAGGCGTTTGGTGATGCAAAACACTCAGGTATGGTGAGCAGCGAATTTGATAAGCTGTTTCAACATACGTTTTCGGTGGCGAAGCGAGTTCGCAGTGAAACAGATATAGGTGCAAACGCGGTAAGCGTGGCATATGCAGCCGTTCAGTTGGCCAAGCATATATTCGCTGAACTACCAAAACGTTCAGTGTTATTAGTGGGAGCTGGCGAAACCATTGAGCTTGTGGCTCAGCATTTGAAAGAGCAGGGCGTGAGCTGTTTGGCGGTGGCGAATAGAACCGTAGCCCGCGCAGAGGCCTTAGCCGAAACACTAGATGCGAGTGTGTTTACCTTATCGCAAGTGCCAGAGCACTTAAAAGACTTTGATATCGTGATAAGCTCTACCGCTAGCCAACTGCCCTTAATTGGCAAGGGGATGGTGGAGAAAGCCCTTAAACAGCGCAAAAATATGCCGATGTTTTTGGTGGACTTGGCGGTACCACGAGATATTGAGTCAGAGGTTAACGAGCTGGGCGATGCCTATCTTTATACTGTTGATGATCTGCAGCATATTGTTCAGAAGAATTTAGAAAACCGCGAGCAAGCAGCAAAAGAAGCGGAAAAGCTCATCGACAAACAAGCTGGCGACTACATGACGTGGAAGCAGTCGCAGCAATCGATAGATTTAGTAAGACAGTATCGCCAAAAAGGCATGGCACAGCGTGACGATATTGTGGAAAAAGCCAAAGCGCAATTAGCGGAAGGTAAAAATGCCGAAACGGTATTAGAAGAAATGGCGTATAAATTAACCAATACGCTATTGCACCCAACAACCTTAGCGTTACGCGAGGCTGCCATGCACGATGACCCGGCATTGAGCCGATGGATGGGACAGGCATTAGATTTATCTGACTTTTCGTCAGACGATAATAAATAAGGTAATAAGAAGCATATGAAAGAGTCGGTAGTTAGGAAACTCGAACACTTAGTCGAGCGTTTCGAAGAAGTTCAGGCGTTGTTAGGCGACCCTGGAGTTATCGGCGATCAGGATAAGTTTCGCAACTTGTCAAAAGAGTTCAGTCAGCTAGAAGATGTAGTGGCAGGCTTTAATGCTTATCAGCAAGCACAAGAAAACTTGGCTTCAGCGCAGGAAATGTTGAACGAAGATGACGCTGAAATGCGCGAGATGGCACAAGAAGAGATGAAAGAAGCCAAGGCGGAAATTGAACGCCTTGAAACTGAACTTCAGGTGCTACTCCTGCCAAAAGATCCTAACGATGATAACAACTGTTTCTTGGAAATTCGCGCCGGTGCGGGTGGTGACGAAGCGGCAATATTCGCAGGTGACTTGTTCCGCATGTACAGCCGTTATGCGGAAAGTCGTGGCTGGCGTGTAGAGTTGGTTAACGCCAATGAAGGTGAGCACGGCGGTTATAAAGAAGTCATTGCGAATGTTAGCGGCGATGGCGTGTACGGCGTATTGAAA
>NZ_JAFLMX010000338.1:0-3148 GCF_017849675.1 Alteromonas sp. AO-Serp | reverse complement strand
TTTCAGAGCTGAAGAAGCAGCAACTAGATTTCAAGAATCATTAGGAACTATTCGCCCATTCTTGGGAAGAGTCGGCATATCGTCTGGAGATGTAACCATAGCAAAAGGTTTGTTCAAAGAATTGTTGAGATAGATATCACGTCAATCTCACGAATAATTCAATTCAAGCCTATATACGCATTTTTACTGGGCTATCGAATTTATCGTATATCAAAGCTCAAATAGTTGCTCTTAATGTCTCGGGTCGAACGCTATTTTTGTGAGGATAACTGGTGAATATAGTCCCATGTTAATATGAATTAAAAGCAACTGTGCTCTTAAAAACTCATTGTTACAAGGGCAGAAAATTCGGAATGAGCAAACAGAAGAAACATCGAGTAGGGTGAGGCGTCACCGCCTCATCCCTCTCACAGAACCGTACATACGGGCCTCGTATACGGCTCATGTACATAGTTATTTAGCGTAATTGCTAAACACATATCCCGTTGCAACATTCTCCAAGTTCATTAGCCCAAGTTCATCGAACCAACTGTTTGGCATCGCGTAGCTTGCTAAAGGACTGCGTGCACTGCTCCAGCTCGTCATGTTGATGTGAGCGAACTTGCCTTTATAACCATGCTGTCGTAGCCAGCGATGAAGGCGGCTCGCCTTCTTCCATAACTTAAGTTGGATGCTGCGCAAGCGCCGTCTTAGCCAGCTCGCGAGTTGCTTAAATACCCTGCTCGCATTGGCTATCTTGAAGTAATAACTGAACCCTCTTAGCAGTGGGTTTAGTGCATTGATAACTGATTGCAGTGGCATTCCGCCATTGCGTTTCGTCATCTGCTTGAGCTTCGCCTTAAACGCGGTGAGTTTCTTGGGCTGGATGCGGGTATGTTTCGTCCCGATTTCAACGCCGAGGAACTTCACACCAACATCACTGTGGGTGATGTGTGTTTTCTCCGTGTTTACGCTTAGCTTTAGCTTTTCTTCTAAGATGTGTGTGGCTTGCGCTTTGGCATTTTCTGCCGCTGCACGACTGCTACACAGGATAAGGATGTCATCAGCATAGCGCACTATGCGGTGCCCACGTTGTTTCATTTCCTCATCGAACGCATCCAGATAGATGTTCGCTATGAGCGGGCTTATTACCCCGCCTTGCGGACTGCCTGTTTCTGTCTGCTGCCAATGTCCATCTACCATCACCCCACTTTGTAAGAACTGAGCAATGAGACTCAGCACGCTACCATCACGAACCCGTCTTTTAATACTCTTAATGATAAGCGTATGGTCCAGCTTATCGAAGCACTTCGACAGGTCCATGTCCACCACGTGTCGCCGTCCGTATCGACGGATGAACATCGTGGCTTTATTGATGGCATCGTGACAGCTCCGCTTCGGTCTATAACCAAAGCTTGATGGATGGAACTGCTCTTCGAAGATGGGGGTAAGGAGGTCATTCAAGCATTGTTGAACCACTCTATCCCTGACTGTTGGGATACCCAATAGACGCTCACCGCCCCCGTCTTTCGGGATAATGACCCGCCTTACCGGTTGCGGTTGGTAGCGTTTGGTTTTGAGTTCAAGAAGAAGCTGCGATAGTTCATTATCCAGATTTGAGGCAAACGCGCTCAGGCTCTGCCCATCTATTCCGGCCGCACCTTTCGCTTTGAATACCTTTTTAAACCCTTTGAACAGCCTCGCTTTATTAAGCAGGTGACCGTACAAACTATAATAAACCCGCATACTTCCTCTCGAAGATAGTGTGCTGTGTGGGGGCCGATACTTTCTCTTCGCGTTGGTCTATTTCACATGGTGGTAGAGCGTGCTAGCCCAATGGCAATCTACTCAACGTTCCCACATTACTCCCATGTACCGTTTCGTAGCCAGTCCGTCGCTTCCGCGACAAACCAAGTACGAAGACGTCGATTGCGAGTCGATTCGTGTACCACTGAAAAAAAAACATCTGCTCATCACAGACTGACTATGTACTTCCGCCCTTCGCCATCCCTATCAGCTTTTGGCTAATAGTGACGCCATCAAACACAATGCTGATGGTCAGCTCGGTTTTACCCTCCACACCATTACTGGCTTTCACAGGCCGAACTTTACTCACTACTACGGCTTCATCTGCCACCTCACACCGATTAACATCTTGAGTCCCCCCTTGAACGTTAACCACTTACTCTAAGTAAGTTTAGGTGCCAGGCTTCCCCAGTTACTGCACTGACGCCCTGTTAGAAATCCCACCCTCAAGCACAAAACAGGACTGACCGAGTATCGGGCTTCACGCTATTTTGCACGCTTACCCCCCTGTCTTGCCGAATCAGGTTCACTTGCGTTGTGTACCTCTAACTTCCTATGGCTTCCTTCGGACCCTGCCGTTGGCCAACCACGCCCTTGCCATTCGGATTATCTTCCCCTCAGTCAGGGTGATTCAGGTTTCTTTCAACCTGACGGGTTTGCCAGCTTCGCTGGGCAAACAAAAAAGGGTAGCTTATTCAGTTAAGCTACCCTTTTTTGTAAACAGTGACTTCTGATACTACTTGCTACTTAAAACCCAGCTAGCAAATGGTACCGTAGTGCGTGCCTCGCCTACTTCTTCAAATGGGGCGCGCAAGTTGCGGATACGTTAGACGCGTTGAAAATTTCGATCCAATAGCCGTCTGGGTCTTTGATAAATGCGATCCCTTTCATAGAACCATCATTAAGCCCTTTCTGAAAAGGAACGTCTAGTGATGCAAATCGTGCACATGCAGCTTCAGCATCAGGCACATGAAAACCAATATGCCCAAAACCTTTTGGCTCTGTATTTCCGTTATGATAATCAACCGTTTCTGGTGTATCGCCCCAATTGTGGGTTAGCTCCAACATGGCCGGGCGACCAAAAGTTTGCTGAGTACGTTCGTCTACATCGTCAGAAATATCAGAGAAATCATCACCTGCCGCCAAAAAATAAAGGCTGAACTTCATTTCTTCAAAATCTAGACGCTTAATTAGCGTCATTCCCATAACTCGCGTATAGAAATCTAGCGAACGCTTGGGGTCGGCAATGCGCAGCATAGTTTGGTTGAACACAAAACCTTGTGTCGCAGCATCTTTCTCTTCATACAGGCCTTCGGCCTTATCGAAATGTCGGCTCATAATAGTCTGTCTCTAATACAAATCT
>NZ_JAFLMX010000310.1:0-1646 GCF_017849675.1 Alteromonas sp. AO-Serp | reverse complement strand
CACGTGGCAAATTGAAAATAAGTACGACGGCATTCGAGTACAGCTTGCTGTTAAATCAGAAAGGTCTGTAGGTAATAAAGCCGCTAAAAAAATACCTCTCAGTCTTCGGATGACGATACGCCAGATAAAGCGCTTTTCTCGCGTACAGGGGATGACATTAGCCATTCTTTTCCCGACCTACTTGAAACGGTAAAAGGAAATATGGTGTTAGACGGCGAACTACTGGTTATTCATAACGTAAAAGGCGACGCTTATGACGCTATGGCTTCACAGCCGAATGTCGACACATTCAATGCACTTCAGCAACGCCTCAACAAGAAAAAGCCAAGTAAAGCACTGCAAGCGTCTTCACCTGTTGGACTTATTGTCTACGATGCCTTGGTGCTAGATGGCAAAGATTTAACTGAGAAAACGTTGAAGGAACGTCGCCAGGCGCTCCACGAATGGTTTAACCATAACAAAAGCGAGCGCTTGTTTTTATCGGAAACCCTTTCTGCGAGCTCTCCTAAAAGCCTTCGTGAACTTCATGCCCGCGTTTGTCAAAATCGCGCGGTGGAAGGGTTGATGATAAAGCGCTTAGATAGCGAGTACATCCCCGGCCGTCCCAAAGGGGAATGGTTCAAGTGGAAGCGCGACCCGCTGGTGGTTGATGCGGTAATGATGTACGCGCAGCGAGGGCACGGGAAACGATCGAGCTTCTATTCCGATTACACGTTCGGTGCATGGGAAGACGACCAGCTTCTGCCAATAGGAAAAGCATATTCTGGATTTACCGACGAAGAACTTAAGAAGCTAGACAACTGGGTACGGCGCAATGCAGTGGGACGCTTTGGCCCTGTGCGGGAGGTAAAGAAAGATCTGGTGTTAGAAGTGGCTTTCGACGCGGTCCATCCTTCTTCAAGACATAAATCGGGGGTAGCGCTGCGCTTCCCTCGCATTCACCGTATTCGTTGGGATAAACCCGCCGCCGAAGCTGACACGCTAACCAACGTTAAAGCGTTAATCGAAAACTAACCACGTAAAAATACTTCCTAAGTAAGAAAAAATCGCTGAAAATGAAGTTTTACAGATGACCTCGGGCGGATTGCCTGAAGAGAACAAAAATAGGAAATCGCCATGCCTAAGGCTAGTGAAATCAAAAAGAATAACACCGTGGTATTTGACGGTAAGACCTGCATAGTTAGAGACATAGAACGTTCTGTACCCCAAGGTCGTGCAGGTGGCAGCATTTATCGCATGCGCATGTATGACGTCGTCACAGATGCTAAGTACGACGAAACATTTAAAGACTCAGACACATTAGATATGGCTGATTTAATTCGTCGTCCGGCAATGTTTTCTTATGTTGATGGTGACGAATACATTTTTATGGATAAGGAAGACTACACGCCTTATCACTTGAACAAAGAAAGTATTGAAAATGAGGCGCTATTCATTAATGAAGACACCGACGGTATTCAGGTGGTTATCGTAAGTGAAGTGCCAGTAGCGCTAGATTTGCCAATGAGCGTAGAGCTTGAAGTTGTTGAGACAGACCCATCTATTAAAGGCGCCTCTGCTACGTCTCGAACCAAGCCTGCCACGCTTTCAACCGGACTGGTTGTACAGGTGCCTGAATACATCAGCACTGGCGAATGGATTAAGGT
>NZ_JAFLMX010000351.1:0-1559 GCF_017849675.1 Alteromonas sp. AO-Serp | reverse complement strand
GTTTTTCAAGAATATGAAGCTTCGAAGAATTTATGATGCCGACTCAAAAACACTGATTTATTTGTCTTACAGTACTAAAGATACGTCTGGCAGTTACAAACATAGTTTGTCTACGGTACCACTATGGGAAACGCTAGCGTTTAAAAAGCCCGCGTAGCGAAACGCATTAACTTGACTAGTCCTGAAATAGGTTGACACTTATTTCGGTTAAAACGCCCGATGTATTTCATCGGGCGTTTTGTATTTAAGGGCCAGATGTGGCCGCCTACCATTATAGATTGCTACTGATTCTGCAACCATCTTTCTCGCTTCTTCTAAATCTCTTGGCTTATGGAGTAAGTATTCATTTTTAAGAATACCGTTTATCCGCTCAGCAAGGGCGTTTTGATAGCAATCGTAGCCATCTGTCATTGAGCACTGTACATCATGTTTTCTATGGAGTTTTTGATACTCTTCTGAGCAATACTGTATACCTCTGTCAGAATGATGTACGAGTTTTTCGTTTGTACTTTTTTGTTTAAGCGCTCGAGTAAATGCTTGCTTTACTGACTGCGTTCGCATGTTATCGTCAACCTGATAGCCCACAATCTTCCGCGAATAAGCATCTGTAATGAGACTCACATAACTCTCTCCACCTCGCGTCGGTAAGTATGTGATAACTGCTACCCATAGCTGATTGGGTTTATCGGCTTTTAACCCCGCTTTAATGAGGTTGGGATGACAGCGGAACCGATGATGACTATTCGTTGTTTTGTGATAGGCACGCTTTGTCGGCACCAGTAGACGCCTTTCTCTTAGTAAATTAAAGAGATGATCCCTACCAATATCTATTTTTACGAGCGCAAGAAGATACTGTAGTTTCCTAGTGCCGATGCGAGGTTGCATCATTCGCTCCTGACGTACGAACTGAATGACTCTAGCCTCACGCGCTTCGCGCTTGAGTGAACGAGCACAATGTTGGTAATAGGCCTGACGAGAAATATTCAGATAACGACAAGCTTTGGCTACGGAAACCCCGTCTATCACTTTTTCCTGGATGACTTTCTTTTGCGCTTTTTTACAACGCTAACTCCATAATCAGTTTCAAGAACATTCACGACGGCTTCGAAGAAATCAGCTTTCATTTTCGTATCAGCAAGCTCTTTCTCCAGAGCCTTAATACGCTGTTCTGGAGTGAGCTCTACTTTGGACTTATCCACGCAGTTACCTCGTTTAAGAAGCTTAGGTGTACCATACGTCCAATTTAGACGACCATGCTTACGAAGCCAAACTAAAACCGTTGAACACCCCTGAATTCCGTAGTGGTCTTGTGCTTGTTTATATGTGAATTCGCCTTTTTCAACTTGTCTACAACGGCCAGTTTAAAAGCGAGGGAATAATCGCGTTGAGTTCTTTTGCTATTTGATTTCATTACACTCTCCAAATTAAGTTTGAAAAGTGTCAACGCTATTTAGGATGGGTCAACTCAATATTAAAAAGCCCTCTTACATGAGGGCTTTTTGATGCTAGCACCTTGTATTTAATCTATCCACGCGGTTGTAGAGTAGGCTATTAGCAAT